>JABHJM010000055.1 GCA_018691995.1 Candidatus Iainarchaeum sp. | reverse complement strand
ATTTTTCATCAAAATTATTTAATGCAAGAAGACAAAAACGAGCACCTCCATTTGCACTCCTTGTTGAAGAGGCACATAATTTTATTCCAGAAGGAGCAGCTAGTGAATATGCATTAGCTCGACCAGTTCTCCAAACAATTGCAAGAGAGGGTAGAAAGTTTTGTGCTTCATTAATATTAATTTCACAAAGACCAAAAAAGTTAGATACAACAACACTAGCAAATTGTAACACTCACATAATTTTAAGAGTAACAAACCCATACGATCTTGATCACATAAAACAATCAAGCGAAGGTCTCGATAGTAATAGTACTAATATGATTTCATCGTTAAGAGTTGGAGAAGCAATGATTGTTGGAGAAGCAGTTAGTGCACCAACATTTTTCAAAGTACGAGAAAGATTATCTTCACCTTCAAAACATGAAGTAACTCTAGAAGATGCGGCCAAAACATATTCTCTTGATACAAAAAAACAAGATGAAGAAGCAGATGCATTTCTTTAATTATGAAGTTATTTCTCCAGAATAATTATGGTGCATTATTTTTTTAATTTCTTTTATGTTTTTGGTTTGTGCAAGTGCCCACATAAGTTTTACAGCAGCACATTCTGCAGTCATATCTCTTGCTGGAATTGCACCCGCTTTAACTGCTTCATATCCAACTTCATAAGTTAACATATGGCTTGAAGTTCCCCCCTCACATTGGGTTGTTACTACAACAGGAATTTTACACTGCTTTGCTTCTTTGATGCTTGGAATTAGTGAGTTCCATTTTGTTGGAACATTTCCTGCCCCAAATGATTCTAAAATAAATCCTTTTAATTTTCCAGTTTCAATTATTGTTGAAATGAAATTTGGGTTCATCCCTGGGAGTAATGTAATTTGTAAAACATTATTTTCGAAATTATTTTCTAGTTTAAGTTTTTTTGGATTTTGTAATTTCTTTGGTGCATTAGTTGCTATTTGAATTATTGTTGCAATTTTGCCAATATCTGGGATTAAATGTGAGATAAAAGCATCTAATGAAATTTCACTTCGTTTCTTTGATCGATTGCCTTGAATGATCCTTGTTCCAAATAAAACCAGTACTCCTCGTAGATTCATTGCAGCAATTCTACATGAGTTGATTAAATTTTGATGGGCGTCTGTTGCTGGGTCATCTGGAGGTAATTGAGAACCAGTTAATACGACTGGTTTATTCAAATTTTGTAATGCTAAAGATAAAGCAGAAGCAGTATAAGACATAGTGTCTGTTCCATGGGTGATTACAAAACCATCATAATCGTTATATGACTCATAAATTTTTAAGGCCATTTTCGACCATAATTTTGGTTGCATATTGGTGCTATCGACATTTGTTATAAATTCATAATCAATATCTACAATATTGTTTATTTCCGGAGCTATTGCTAATAGATCTTTAGCATTTTTTGCGGGCACAAGTGTATCCTTCTCATCTCTTTGCATAGCAATTGTTCCTCCACAAAAAAGCAGTAATATTTTAGGGAGTTTTTTATTTTTTCTTTTTGTGTGATTAATGATCCCTGCATTTTTTTCAAGCATTTTTATTTTATTTTCTAACTCTCTTTTTTTCCTTTTAAGTTTTGTATTATCAGGGGGATTTGCCCCAATATAAAGTGATACTTTTTTCCATTTTCCAGTAGCGTCTTTAAAATTTGTGTCAAGATAAAAATAACGTTTTCCTTTTACTTCTCTTTGAGAAATGTTGGTTTTAATAGGCATATTTAATTGTATTATCAACATCTTTATAAATATTAGTGATAACCAGTTATCACTAAATATTAAACTTGACCGGCACGATACTTCAACTTTGTTTATATAGAAAAAAATACGCTTTTCTTTCATGGCCCAACACCTGTACCTAACGAAAGTAACACATAACGCAGAGAAAAAAGAAATTTTAGTTGAATTTAGAAATAAGTATAATAAAATTGTGAATAGATTTGAATTTTACCCATTTCTTGTTTTACCAAAAGAACTTGAAAAAGAACAAGTACAAGATTTATTATTATCAATTGGACTAAAAGGATTCCAAATTGAAAAGAAGAATAAATATTTGAAAATAATTGCATCTTCATTTAGTGAATTAAAAAAAATAAGTAATTCTTTAGCATTACACACAGGAAAAAAACCACTTACACTTGAAGCAGAAAGACAATTTTTAATTCAAAAAAATTGGACATATTTTGATTCATTTATTTTTGAGAAGGATATGCCTCAAAAAGAATTAGAAGAAAAAAAAGATGTTGGTTTTTTGATTACAAAAGAAATTCCATTTAATCAAGCAGTTGAGTTAGATGAAACGGAAACAGAATCTTTAGTGGAAAAATTTTCCTTGTCCGCCCTATTAAGGATTCCACTAGAGAAAGTTCCAGCTTCTCTTCAAGCACAGACTGAAATGTTACTTGAGAATATTTTCTTTTCAAATGGAAAAGGAATTTTGTGGGCAAAGGATAATTCATTTTATTCTGCAAAAGAATTTGCGCCCTATGGGGTGTATGATTCTGTTTCAACAATTGATTTTTCAAGTGCATGGCCAAAATTAATAACTAACAATTTTTTTAATCTGGGAATTGATACGATTAATTGTTCTTGTTGTAAACCAATTAAACTTAACGATACAAATTTATTGCCTTCTGCATTAATAGAAGTTGAATTTTTAGAAGATGCATTTTATTTTGAATCAACATCAATTACTTTTGCATTAAAGTATCATAAAAGTAATCCATTTGAAAATAATCGAAAAGAAAAGAAAAAAGAGTTTTTTATGAAAAATTATCCAGTGGGGCCATTTTTCAAAAATCAAAAAACTTTACTGCCAATTAATGATGCAAAAAAATTACTTGATGAAAAAAAAGTAAAATTAGCATCAAATCACACTCCGAATTGGTTTTGTAAAAATAAAGAAAGTTTTCTTTCAAAAGCAATTAGAAAATATACTAAACAAGGGTTTCTTTTATCAAGTTCTTTTTCAACTCATCAAAATACATTATTTACAAAGAACGATTCGTCATACTATTTTACTAGTGCATTGTTCAAATCGATAAATGCACTTGTTCAAGAGTTGCCTTTTGTTCTGGTAAATCCTTTGTCAAGCTTTTTTTCACCCTTATTGGCAAACTCGATTTTATCAGTTCAAGAAGCAACATTGTTCAAGTTTAGGGAATTTTCAGAAAAAAAAGGGTATCGGATTTTGTATTTAAATAGGAAAAATGCCTTTATTAGGGGTTTTTCATCACTTTCACTTGCAAAATCATTTTCAAAGGAAACTTCTCTTCCCCAACCAAAAATACATGCTTTTTCATCACAAACCACTTTGGGCTAATTTTAGTCTAAAAGCTACTTTTTTAAAGCTTCTTGTTGAGAAATAATATAATTGGTGAGCAAATGGTAAGATTAACTAGATTTGAATTAACAAGAGTTTTAAGCGCAAGAGCATTACAATTGTCTCTTGGAGCACCTCCTTTAGTAAAAGGAACAAAAGAGCTATCAATGCTTTTAGCTGCAGAAAAAGAAATGGAAGCAAATGCACTTCCTTTAAGTATTCTTAGAAGATACCCAAACGGGAAATTAAAAAGAGTTGAATTAAATTAGGTGAACAAAAATGGGAAAAGCGGTTTCAAAAGGATTAAAATATAGGGCAGAAGTTTTACTTAGAGAACTTCCAGACAAATATGGAAAAGATTTTGAAAAAAATAAGGCTTCATTAAATGAGCTTGAACTTGGTTTATCAAAAACTCATAGGAATATTTTAGCAGGTTATATTATTAGACTTGCAGTAAGAGCCGAAAGCGTTTAAACAATTGGTTTAATTTCTATTTTTGTTGGCTCGTCAGTATCTTTATTTCTATTTAGTAAATAAAGGTTGCTTGATGCAGCATTTTCAAGTTCTTTATCGTGTGTAATAACAAAAGTTTGTTCTACCAAATTTGGAATTTCTTCTCGTAACATTTCACTTAATTTTTCAACAGCATTACTATCTAGGTTGTGTGTTGGTTCGTCAAGAATAAGCATTGATAATTGTTTAGTTAAAACAAGGGCAAATGCAATTCTAATGCAAAGGGCAGCAGCACTTCGTTCTCCTCCAGATAGTATTCCCTCCACGCGAACCCAACCATTACTTCTTGTTTGTACTTGTAAGTCATATCCATTTTCAACAACACATAGTCGTGCGTCTAAATAATCTTTGTAGGGGTAAATTGCTTCCCAAATATTTGTCATTGCAGAATTAATTGTTTCAAGCATCGCTTCTCGTAATTCTTGTTGGGTTGCAATTAAACAATTATTAAACATACCAGCTTTTTTTGCTGCTAATTCGTTTTGTTCATGCTCTTCTTCCATATTTTTTATATCTTTTTGAATTTTTTCTATTTTTCCAAGAGTTTCTTTATAACTTTTATTTAATTCTTTTTTAGATTTAATTTTTTCATCATTTAATTCTTTTTTAGATTTTGTATCAAAATATTTTTCTCGTGCATTTTCAAGTTCTTTTTTATCAAAGCCATTTTCTATTAATTCTTTTTCAATTTTTGGAATGCTTTCTTCTAATTCGCCAAGTTCTTTTTTCTTTCCATCAATTTGCTGTGCTTCTTTTATCATTGCTTCTAATTTGTATTGTTCCTTTACTTTTTTTTCAAGGATTCCTTTTATTTCTTTTATTTTTTGAGTTATCTTCACACGAGTGTCCAACAATTTGTGTGTTTCTTTGTTTTCTTTTTCAAGTTCGCTTTTAATAGTCGCAATTTTTTCTTTTATTTCATTTTGTAATTTTTCTTTATGCTTAAGATCAAGTTCTTGCTTGCAAGTAGGGCATTTTCCTTCAAGTTTACTAGTACTTGTTATTTCTTTTTCATTTTCTTTTTTTTGGTATTCAAAAACACTAATTTTTTCTTTTAGCTTTTTTTCTTCTTCTATAATCGAAGCTTCTTTCATTTCTTCTTTTTCAAGTTCGCCCTTTTTGGTTTTAACTTCATTTTTTTTCAAATCAAGAGCAATTTTAATTTCATCCAAAGAAAGAACTTTGCTTTTCTCAAGATCTTTTTTTAATCCTTCAATCTGTGATTTACCTCTAATGATTTCTTCTTGTAGTTTTTTACTTTTTCCTTCTTTTTCTTCAAGTTTTTTATATTTCTCTTCACATTCTTTCAAGTTTTTTGTACTGTTCAAAATTTCTTTTTCAAGTTCAATAAGTTCTTTTTCCCCATCTTCAAGTTGTTTCAATATTTTACTTTTTTCTTGAGATTTAATGTTTTCTTTTTGATGTTGGATAAAATTTTGGCGTTGTATATTATCTTTTAATAATTGATTTTGTAAACTAATAGCATTTTTTCTAGCTTCTTCATATCTGCTTAACTCAAGCAATTCATCAAACTTTTTCTTCCGATCTCCTGGGCTTAGGCGTAAAAAAAAATCCATTTCGTTTTGTTCAGCATAAACTGCTCTACTAAAAAGTTCATAACTAAGTCCAAGAATATGTTCGACTTTTTCATTAACATCTTTTTGTTTAGGTCCAGCCATTAATTTTTCGTTACAAAACATTTTTGCTTCATTAGTTCCTTCAAATTTTATTTTTCTCTCAACAACATATTTTTTCTCACCATGACTAAATTCAACTTTGGTTTCGCTAATATCGCATTGATTAGGTCTGTTCATAATAATTTCTTTCAAAGAAACTTGCTT
>JABHJM010000074.1 GCA_018691995.1 Candidatus Iainarchaeum sp. | reverse complement strand
TCAATTGTATTACATGGAAAAAATTGTGTTGCTTTTCCTGGTCGTTCAACTTTTCCATGAGTTCCAACTGCAATAAATTCATCAAACATAATCATTCCGGCGGGATTAATTGCTTTTGCCATGATCCCTGTGTTTCGTCCTCTCCCATACCTTAATCTAAATCCACCCCACCTACTAGGGTATGCTAAAATTGGCCTTCCTGCTGCTAACCCATCAAGAATTTTTTTATTTGGTTTGATTTCAATTTTTGTTTGAGTTTTTTCTACCTTTACTATTTTTTCAAGAAAACTCCAATCAAGATTTGCAAGTTTTTTTGACTTATCCATTACCCACATTGCTTTTAGTGCTAAACCCTCTGAAATAACAAGCCCCACTCCTCCTCTAATTCGATTAGTTGGGATTCTTGCAAGGTCGCGATGTACACTGACTTCTTCTTGTTCAGTTGGAGTCCCATTAACACAAACTGGACAATTTTTTACTATAATTCTAATTTCATCATCTGGTATTTTGTATTGACGAGAAATAATTTCTGTTTGATATATCCCAATTTCTTCAACATATCTTTCAACTTCATCTTCTGTTGGTTTGTATTTATCAAGCTTTAATAATTGTCTTCCATAATCACCCAAAATTAGAGGAATTACTGTTGAACTTCCACCCGCTGCACGAATGGGACCTGCAAAATAAATATCAACATACTTACTCCCATCAGGGTTTTTATTAATCTCAATTTTTGGCAATCCATCAAGCGGAGCAACTACAACTCCTTCGGTTTCAATTAAAAGACATGCTTTGATTCCAATTTCAAGTCTTTTTTGATCATCCGGAATGTTACACCATTTTTGTTCGATTATTTCTTTGAATAGTTGAAAGTATGTTTTTCGTCTATCTCCTCCACAGGTTGGAAGAACTTCACGGTATCTGTTTGCAAGACCTGGAAGTCCAATAAGTGTTTCACTACGGTCAGCTAGATCGACTGCTGGCACCATTTCAATTATTTCACTTGTGTCAAGTCCAGTAGCTTTAGCTTCTTTTGCAATTTCATATTGTTCTAAAACTTCTTTTTGAATTTTTTCAATGTATTTTTTTACATTTGGTGCTGCAGGCACAGTGACGTCTAAATTCATTTCGCACTCACCTCTTTTTCAAGCCCTTCTCTCATAAAATAAACTTCTGAAATTTGTCTATTTTTCAAATTAACCATTGGAAAAACACCTGGTGTTGGATGGTGCCCAATTTTTTTCTGAAAATCTGTTTGGGCTTCCCATGTTCCGCCATTAATTATTGTTGTACTCCTATATGTTGAGTAACCATTATGATGCATATCTCCAATCCAAACAAAATCTGGCACTTCTTTAATAACCATATAATCACGTTCTTCTGGAACATAGGGGTTTCTCCCACCATACTTTGGCATCAAATCTCTTTTTTTGAGTAGCTCTATCATTCCCTCTTGAGGATGATCCATATCAAGAAAACTAACACTGCTAATTAGGTCGTGAATACTTGGGCCGTGATAAATTAAATTTTTTAGTCCTTCTGTTTCAACCCAGGATGGCGAAGCAATAAAATGAAAATTTTTCATTTGATGCAGGCGTGGACAAAATTCTTTTGAGATTGCTGGTTGTGGTTCTGCTCTTCTAACTGCGTCGTGTTGTCCTGGACAAATAAATACTTGAACATATTCTGGAATTTGTAACATCACTTCTTCAAATGCTTCATATTGTTTGAAAAGATCTTTTATCTTGAGTTCATCAAATTGTCCTGGATAAACTCCAATTCCGGCAACATTGTCTCCAACAACAAAAAGGTATTGCATTCTCCCAACACGATCTAATTTTTTTCCTGCCAAATTTTTTCCATTTAAATATTCTAACCATTTTTTTACTGGCCCTTCAAGAAATGTATTACCCCCAATATGAAAGTCTGAAGTACACCCTGTGTAAATTTCTTCATCTAAAAGTTTTGGTGAACCAATTGGAGTATCTGGCCAATAAAATTCTTTTAAAATTAAAAAGTCATCTCCAATTTTCACTCCTTTAAAACCGACAACATTATCTTCCAAAACATGTTCTGCTTTTTTCATTAACTCTTTTTCTTTTTCCATTACAAGGACTACACATTTTGCTTCTAGATCTTCTATTTCAAAAGCAATGTGATTATTTTTTGTCGTCCATTTTCTATTTACCATTCCAATAACATCAATGTTTTCATTTTTTGCAACACCTTTAAGATCTTTTATTGCAATTGGAGTTAAGTTGTGTCTTTCTTTTAACATTGAAGAAATTAATTTATATTTACTTCGAAAGAGTCGCAAAAAATCTTCTTTTTTTCCTTCACAGTGACTCTTTCCTGTAACATCATATTCACCCATTATGCGAAAATTTGGTGTTCGATCCTTTACATAAGCATTAAATCTAGTTTTTCTTATTTCAACTTCAGTATTTACTCCTGAAAATTTTGTTTTAACCATTCTTTTTGACAAGGCTTCTTTGTTTACAATTGGATTATCTTCTTTTCCTAGTTCTTCAAGAATCACTTTCCAATCAGTCTGTTGCGATAATTCTTCAAGAGCATCTTTTGATATTATTAGTCCCTTTTCATTTGCAAAATTAGTTATCTCTTGTATTTGAACCATAAGTGTCTCACTCAAAATGGTTCGCGGTACTTATTTTATCTTTTCTTTTTCTTCTTCTATCATCGAGATTATTTGCCAAATGTCAGTCCTTGTGTGTTCTGGCATATTGACGTCATTGCTTAAATCATCAAGAATATATATGGCTTCACTTAGTGTGGTAACATTATTTATTTTTACTTTTCCAATCGCTTCTTCAACTTTTGACCGAATGTTTCTTGGGACCATCCGATCGTCCAAAATTGATTCCATGATTTCTATAATATCTTCCATACTAATCAGCCCGTGCGAACAAGTAAATTAAGATCCGCGTAACCTAATAGAAAATTACAAGTAAAGGTTTTTAAAGAAAAACCTTTTTAAAAAAAAAGAATTATTCTACTAATTCTTTTCTCAAATTATCAAGACCTTCGCCTTCAATAATAATAAAATAATCGCTGAAAAGTTTTTTTACTCTGTCAAGTTCTTCCTCTGAAACCAAATCTGATTTATTTATTACAACCATAAATCCTTTTTCAGTGAAAAGTTTTTTTAATTCACGAAGTAAATTTTGTTGTTTATCAAGAGAATGAACTGGGTCTACAATAAAAATAATTGTTCCTTTTAGATGTTGGAAAGCATTAATTGCTTTTAACTCAATTTTATTTCTTTTATGCAGTTCTCGATCCAAAAGACCAGGAGTATCAATTACTTGTACAGGAAGATGTTTTTTTATAAAATAACCAACATTAAGTCCTTTTGTTGTAAATGGAAAGGATGCTACTTTTGGTTTTGAAGAAGTAATTTTTCCAAGGAGTGTACTTTTTCCAACATTTGGCAAACCTGCTAATAAATAAAGTTCTTCTTTTGTATCAATTGAAGGAAGTTCTCTTAATTTTTTTACAGATGCATTATATGATTTTATTTGTTTATCAAGTCCTTTTATGAGTGAAGATGTTCTTCCAAAATATTTTTTTGAAACCTGTTTAGCCCGATCAATACTTCCTTTTTCATATCTTAATTCTTTTAGATCAACAATACTTTCTCTTCTTATAGTTTTTATTAATTTTGAAACTGAAGAAATACTTGAAAGTGCTTTTTTTATTTCATCAATATCAATTACTGATGAATAAAGATCTTGATAAAATGGGTCTAATTTATTTACATTTGGAAATTCTGTAACAATTAGAGTTAAACGATCAATCAAATATTCTGCAGATTTATCAATTTTTCCAATTTCTTTTCCTTTAATTGTGTAAAATGGCGTAGCTTGTTTTTTGTATGTCCTAGCAGCTTTTCTTCCTCTTCCAAAGGCTGCGTCAAGCAATTTATCTGGTTCTTCTAATGGTTTTAGACTCATTTTAACACTTTTTTACATTTATATACAAGTACAAAAAGCTCTTGCATAACATATTTAAGGTTAAGTGGGCTTTTTAATTTATACTAAGCGCACTATTTTGAGTAAGGGATGACAATGGAAAACTTTTTTGGAAATAAATATAAGAAATATATCATTATCCCGGTCATTTTAACAATAATTATGATTATTTTAAGTTTTGTAACTCCTGGTTTTTCTGCTGGGATCGATCTTACAGGCGGAAATTTAATTATTATTCGTTCAGACAATGTTCTTTCTGAACAAGAAATTACAAATATTTTAAATGATGAATTTAATCTTACAGAACTTAAAGTTTCAACTATCGCTTCACCAACGGGTTATGGGGCTTGGGTTGAATATAGTAAAGATCCAATTATTGCACAAGCAGAAGATATTATTAACAATGCAATAACTTCACTTGATGATGATGCTACTTCAATGGCATATTCAAATGAAGCAATTGTTTTACTTGGCGAGGAAGCACAAGATTTTAGTAATGCTAAATTAGCACTTCTTGGAGCACAAGATATTTTAGCAGATTATAAGGAAGAATTTTCTAAAAGATTTCAAGCTGTGTTAACAGAAAAGCTTGGACTAGGAGAAGATGTTGAATTCCAGAAAAAAGAAATTTCTCAAACTCTTGGACAAGAATCACAATTTGCTGCAGCACAAATCTTATTCATAGGATTTATTTTAATTATAATAATTATTTTTATTTCATTTAGACAAGTTATACCTTCTGTAGCAATTATTTTAGCAATGGTATTTGATATTCTTGCAGGTTTAACAGGAATGGCTCTACTTAACATTCCACTTTCACTTACAACAATTCCAGCACTCTTAATGCTTGTTGGATACAGTGTTGACACTGATATTATGTTAACTACTCGTTTACTAAAAGATAAGACTGGTAGTGCAAGAGAGAGAGCAACTAGTTCAATGAAAACTGGACTTACTATGACTGGAACTACTTTGGCAGCTCTTTTTGCAATGGTTATTATTGCTTATTTCAACCAAGTTGAAGTTATTTATCATATTGCAGCAATTTTATTATTTGGTTTAATTGGAGATGTTATTTCAACATGGTTAATGAATGCTCCAATACTAATTTGGTTTGTGGAGGGTAGAAAGAAATGAATCCACTGATTAAAAATTGGCAATTAACATTACTTGCAATATTTTTGATATTAGCAGTACTAATTGTATTCAATCCATTCCAAGCTGATAAAGCTGGATATTACCCTTATACAAATATAAAACTTGGAATTGACTTTGAAGGTGGAACAGTAATGCAACTTGAACTCCAAGAAGAAGTAAGTGGAGACGAAATTTCAAGAATTGGAAATATTATTTCAAAAAGAGCTGATCCTAGCGGACTAATGAATATTACAGTCACCCCGATTGGAAAAAAGTTTGTTGTAATACGAATGCCAGAATCAGATCCGCAAAAACTTGAAGTTATTGAATCAAGAATACGCCAACAAGGTAAGTTTGAAGCAGCTCTTGATGGACAAGTTTTATTTACTGGAGATGAAATCAAAAAAGTACTCCGAACAGACACTTCTTATGGATTATTTCAAGCGGGACCTGGCGTTGTTGAATGGAGACTTCCTTTTATTTTAAACGAAACAGCTTCAAAAAGATTTACTAATGATACATTCCACAAATGTAGTCAAACATCTTTTACTCCTCAAGGAACCATTAGTTATGATTGTGAAAAAACATATTTTTTCCTTGACAAACCTGATGCTTTAGTTGTTATTAGTGAAGAACAATACACAAATGATGATATTACATTAAATGCTGGAGATTTATTTCAAAACATCCCACAAGGAACTCAAATTACTGAACTTATTGAAGATTCACGAGTTAATGTTATTGTTTATGAAGACGGATTTGATCAAAATGTTTTAGCAGCGGCATTTAGTGAAAATAGTAATGCCTATATTTCTAACGACCTTGGAAATGAAGTTATTGTTGCACTTGAAAATGTCGGATTTAATGTTACTAAAATTGAAAATGAAGCTCCTTGGATTTGGAATACTCTTAATGCAAGACAAGTAATTAGCCTTACTGAAAATATTACAAATGAAGATCTTGTTGATCCCGCGCAAGCAGAAATAATTAGTACGCTTGTAATTAGTGGAAGACGTGATGATGGAGATACTGCAAGGGCTGATCTTGAAGAATTAACTATTTTACTTGAATCCGGTTCACTTCCAACTCCTGTAAAAAGTATTTCAAAAGAAACAATTTCTCCTTCACTTGGAGAATCATTCAAAGGACTTGTTTTATTCATGGGACTTATTGCATTCATTATTGTTGCACTTGTTGTAACTATTCGATATAGAATGTTCAAATTAGCAATTCCAATTTTTATTATTGGTGCAAGTGAAGTTTTGATTAACTTAAGTTTTATTACATTAATACAATGGCCTCTTGACCTAGCTGCGTTTGCTGGACTTATTGCAGCAATTGGAACTGGAGTAGATTCTGAAATTGTCATTACTGATGAAATTATTGGAAGAAAAGATAAAGCTGCAATGTCATTAATAAAAAGAATTAAAACAGCACTTTTCATTGTAATGGTTGCTGCATTTACTATTATTGGAGTAATGGGACCAATTGTTTTATTCTCAAGAAGTTTCCCCGGAATCGATAAATTGTATGGTTTTGCAGTTGTTGCAATTGCAGGAGCACTAATTGGAGTATTTATTACAAGACCTGCATTCACTAAGATCATTGAGAAAATTGTTGAAAAAATAGAAAAAGAATAATTCTTCTAAAGAAAACCTTTTCATATTAATTTACTAAAATCTTTTACACCAATTGATTTGTTCCCATAATACCATATCACAAGTACAAATGCACTCATAATAAACCAGGTTATTGTATGTACTAGATCTGCATCAAAACCTAACTTTGCAGTTACTAGAACAAGCATTACTCTTGGAACATTTAGCAATAATAGTAAACAAACTCCAAAAATAGCGAGGAATATCTTCGAAATGGGAGTGGGTTTTTTTGATGAAAAGAGCAAAGCCACTAAAATTGCACTACTAACTAGGCCTGTGCATGATGAACTAACTAGAAATATGCTATTTTCGACGAAAATAGTAGTCCCACTAAAGGGTAATGATAAATATGAAGCACTAATAAAGGTAATAAATTCTCTTAAAAAAAGAAGATTGGCAAATTCAATTAGTGTTGAAAGAATAATAAAGATAACAAAGAATTTGATTAAAAATATTAAAAGTCCTTTTTGATTTTTCACCAAGGCACCTTCTTTAACTTGAGTTTGAATGCGATAATATTTGTTGCTGTGTGAATAAACACTGTAGCAATAAGTAAGAATAAAACTACATGAATTTCTGGAAGTCTTACTATTAAACTAAAAATTAATCCCCCCATAATAAAATCTAATTGATCAACTAAAAACCATTTGCCTCCACTTTTAATTCCAACCCTTCTTTTTGCAAAACTCTTTGCCATGTCTCCAACTATTCCTCCAATTGAAAGTACAATAATTAATGAAAAATAATTTGGAATTAATTCAAAAACCTGCGGAATAGCTAGGTAAAAGATTATTCCTGCAAACACCCCTCCAAGAACTCCACATAGTGCTCCAAGAATAGTTTTTCCTTTTCCAAGTATTCTTTCTCCCTTATATTTTTTTCCAAAGTCTACTGGAACTTTTCCATGAAAAAGAATTGGTGTTGCGTTTGCAACATAGAGTGGAACTAAATATGCCAAAATAAGTATAATGCTTTCAAGAATCATTTTATCACAATATCAATATTAGTATTAATGCAAAGATTGCCCCTGCACTACTACCCATTAGATTTACGTGAGTGTTGTTTAAAATCTTTTTTATTTCAAATTGTGCACCCATAAGCGAGTCCATATTTGTTCCAATCATTCCGGCACCAATCAAAATAAAAAAATGGAATAGATTTGGAATGAATATAAAGTATAAGCTAGCAATAATAATGCTTCCGAATAGTCCTGCTAGTTCTCCAAGTCTTGTTACTCCTCCATCTGTTCCCCTCACCACCTTTTTAAAATTTGTAATTAGTATTGGTTTGCTTTTTGAATAATAACCAATTTCGCTTGAAAGAGTATCTGCTAGAGCTGCTGAAACTGCTCCAAAAAATCCAAGTTGTAAAATAATTCCATACTCAGGATATGGGACAATAAGTGAAAGTACTATTAGTGCTGGAAGAGAATTTCCAATTACATTCCAAATATTTCTTTCATCATGTTTTTTTCTTGGATAATTACTCGCAATTTCTCCAATTATAAAAAATACTACTACTGCAAAAAAACAAAGTAATGGATTTGGCCCATAAGTTATTGCTGCAAGACCTACAACGTCTGCGATTAAAATCCCTTCAAAGTTAAGTAGTTTCTTTTTGTGAGAAATAATAGAAAAAAAGATTAGAAAAAATAAAACCAATGCCAGTTCTATTGGGAATAGCATGGAGTCACTTTGCCTCTGTGAAACTTGCTTTTGCAATAACTACTTTTTTAATACTACAAATCTTTGTTGCTTTTTTGAAAAGATCATTTCCAAATCCTTCAAGTAAAACTTCTTTTACAACGTCTTCAAATTCTTTTCCTTTCAAATCTTTTGCTTGTTCGCTAATAAGTGCTCTTATTCCAGTTTTTTGTTTTTGATTTGCTTTTCTTCCTGTAATAACAATAATAGTTACTCTTGCTTCTCCACCAACAACAGGTATTTTTTCAACTAATGCAACTTTACTATTTCTTCTTCTAATTGTTCTACTAAGTGCTCCTTTGCTAACTTCAAATTTTGAAACTTTTGTTGAAATTGTTTGTCCTTGCACATCGCTTGTTTTAAAGTATACTGTAACATCTCTTCTTGCTCTTTGTCCAGTTAAAACATCAAGAGTTATTTTTATTGTTCTTGAAGCTAGGTTTACTGGTTTTTCCACAGGAGTCTCTCCGAGTGGTTTTTTGTTAAAGATTTTTGAAGCAGTGATAGTGTACCATTTTTTCTTTTTCCACTTGTCAACTGTCTTTCTTCTTCCTTTTGCTCCTTTTTCAGCCATAATATCAACCTAATAATTCATCCACTTTTTCTAAACTTTTTGTTCCATTTCCTTCAAATATAATTTCATTTCCTTCTCTATATTTCACACTAACCTTCATTTACTTCACCAGCAGTGCTGCTTTTTCTGCAGAATAATACCAATCGCTTGGCAATACCCTTTTTCTTACATAATATTTACTTAATTTTCTTATTTTTGAAACAGTTAATTCATATCCTCTTTTTGCTGAGTAATCTTTGTGATTTTTTTCCATATGATTGTGTAAAACAACACTCTTTCTAATTAAATTTAATAAGTCTTCTGGAATGTCTCCAAGTAAGTCATTTTCTTTTAAAACTGCTTTAATGGTTTTTCCTGTTAATTCACCAAAATTTTTAACATCATGATCATCTCTTAAAATTAGTCCTATTTTGCTCGGACTATGTCCTGCGTTTGCTAGAGATACAACATTTTCTTCAGCTTCTTTTGCTGTCATTTGAGTTTCTTCAACTTTTTTTACCATTTTTAATCACTTAACCTTTCCAACCTTTTTGGGCTTGGAAAAGAACTACAAAATTATAATATAATTCTTGAAAAGAACCTTTATAAATCTAATTCATAGCTTAAATTCAGATACTACCCCACAATTTAGTGATATCTGGCTCTTTTTTCAATTACTTCCATTCTTTTTTTCATTTCCTCACTTGGATTATAACCCTTCATTACAAGTTCCCACCCCATTGTAAGGGATGAATGGGTCGCATTAAATGTTTTTTTGAAAACTATTAGGTCTGTTGCTTTGTCTTCTATTTTTTGTGAAAAATAGCCTAAGCCAAAATCAATAAAACAAAGTTCTTCTCCATCAACTAAAATATTTGAAGTAGTAAGATCTCCATGAATAATATCTTGTTCGTGAATTTTTTTAATTTGTTCTCCTGCTTTTGTTGCAAGTCCTGGTTTTTTTTCTATTATTTCTTTTAACATTTTTCCATTAATAAATTCCATTATTATTTCACACTTTTTTTCATCCACTAAATATATTTCTGGAACTTTTATTATTGGTGCAAGTGCTCGAATTATTTTTGCTTCAGAGCGAACTCTTTTTTTTCTTATTGAAAAATCTAATTTTTCATCCCGATAACTTTTAACAATTCTTTTTTTTGAAAGTGCTTTTTTTTCTAAATATTTAACTTGGGTTAATTCTGCTTCAGCACCTTTTTTGTAAAACTTATTCATAAAAAAATAGTTTAGAGAAGAGTTTTTATTTCTTCTTTTAAGAACAAATTTTGCCAAGTTCTGATTCTAAACCCTTAGCACCGGCACTATACTGTTTAACTAGTAACAATTGATTAGGTCTTAGATGTTCAAGTTCTGTAGCTGAGAGTGATGCTAATAAATCAACTGCTGCATTTGATTTGTTTATTGAAAGTGAAGTAAATTTTATTGTTTCTAAGTACTCCTTTGAATTTCTTACTTTTTGAATACTACATGGACTTGGGAAAAAATCAACTTCTCTTGATTTTTCGTGTGCAATTAATAAATAATAAAAGCTTTGAGCTGAAGCGAGTTCTGCATCCAAAATTTTTGAAACAAAAATTGAACTTTCTGCCCTTAGTTTTGAAAGATCGTTTATGTAATCATTCATAATAATAATATCTGGCGAATAAGATTCTTTTACATTATAATCTTGTTTTAATTTTGTAAATTCAAGCATTGTTGTACCGTCATCTTTTACCTCAGTACAACCAAGTGAAAGAGCTAGCAATATTACCAAAATTATGACTATTTTTTTCATTGTTTATCCTAAATAGAATGTTTTTTTAGTATTAAATCCTTTTCTTTGACACAATAAACACTGCAGAAACTGCTATTAGAATCGCTATTAGAAGATTTGCATCTGGAATTGTTACTGGAATATTCGCTTCATAAAAAATGTATCCACTACGTAGACAAATGTTGCATGTTTGTGGAATTGTTGCATTAATCAAATATTTGTGATTGTCAACATATGAATTTGATTGTAGTACATACTTTACTGGAAGTGTGTTACAATCTAAATTATCGCTTTGTACTATTTGTCCATCCTGGGTAAAGAAAATTATTTCACTTGTAATACCATTATCTTCTTCATCAAAAATTTCTATTTCTCCACCCACAATATTACTTGAACATTGGATTTCTGCAATAATATTTTTGTCATTTAAAGAAAGATTCAAAAATTCAATATTGTTAACGTCAACATTTCCAAATGTTACACATTCATTTCCTGATCTTGTATATCCTGTGTCACATTTCCATTCACAATTCATATCTCCCATTGCACTAGGATTGTAAGTCCATTGCTTTGGAGTGTATGCTGAAACTAAATATTCTTCTGCACCAGTTACTATTCCTTCCCCTTCTGGTTTTGTTCCACTGCAAGTCCATTCGCCGACTGTTTGTGGAACACACGCACTTCCATTAAATTCCATTCCACTTGCACAATAATATTCACATTTTGTTATTGAACAATCTGCACTTGTATCTCCAACAAGTGTTCTTGTTACATTTCCACTTACGCCAGTATCATCATCAGCACAAATAATTGCATTTGAAGGTATGTCTCCAACACAACTTCCCCCAACGTCAACTTCGCATGTTTGATCAACTCTATGATATCCTGTGTCACACACGGCTTCACATTTTTCACTTGTATTTGAATCAACTAACACAACACTTGCTATCCACTGTAAATCAATATTTTCATCAAGTGCTATTAATGATGCGTTTACTGGAACAACTCCATCACAATAAATGGTTGTATCAAGTTTACACAGTCGAACTTCATTTAACATTGGCGAACCACTACTATCTCCAGCTAGTCCAACCCAAAATCTACCATATTGTTTTGTAAAAGATGTTAAATCATAACTTCCATTTCCAGCTGAAACATTATGCCAATCATCCTCAGACATATCTGCAAGATTTGATTGTTGGAACCAAACCTCTATTGATTCGCCACTATTTTTTGTATAATCCCATTCTAAAAATCCCCAATTATCCCTTGATCCAAGATCCATTACCGAAAACATTAATCCGCCTTTATTCCCAACAACAGTACTATCATTTGCTCCTACTACACACATAGGTAAACCTGTTGGAATATCTTCTGTTATTCTATATGCATCTAAATGTATACTTCCATTTGGCGCTTTAAATTTTATTGTATTATCATTTGTTGCTTTAAAATCAAATTTTGTTGGAAAATAACAACTCCACCATACCCACTCTGAAGAAGAATGGTTGGGATCATAACCTCTTTGCACAGCACTACTGTTTACTTGAAGATCTAAATAATCAGCTGTATTATCTCCACCTTCAACAATCATGTCAACCGACACATAATAACTTTTTACAACACTTTGCGGAGAATTTAATCCAATTGTTAAACTTCCACCGGAGTGATGTACTAAATCTCCTGCTGAAATTGGAAAACCAAGATTTGGATTTGTTTCATTTTCATACAACATTCGGTATGGGCGATTACTTACATTATCTTCACAGCTATTAAACCAATGCCCTGGTGCGGCATCTACCATTTCTTCGGGACAAATTCCACTATCACATGAAGGTTGAAAGTCGGTTCCAATATAATCACAATTGAGAGTACTTTGTAATAAATTTCTCCATCCACTATCATAACCATTAATAGTTGCCCCAGTTGGATTTGGTTCAAAAACAATTCTTCCAACATTTGTTCCAATTACACTTACAAAACCATTATCTGAGTTGTATTTATTGTTTTCTCCAAATGTAAATTGTTCTTTTCCACCTGACCAATCTGTTTGTACAAATTCTAAATTTCCAATAGAACATCCTCCAGAATCTAGCATACAAGTTGCATCACAATCAACTGAATTTTGTATACATTCAAAATCTTCATCTACTAATGTGTCCCCATCATCATCTATCCCATTACAAGATTCTATTGCCTCACAACTATCTCCTTCGAAAAATCTTCCATAATCTAGAGTTCCACTATTCAAATAAGAATTACAATAAAATATTTTTAGTGTTCCACCATAGCTTGTTTGATCACTTCCATTCAAAGTGTTTATGTTGCCATTAATTGTTATCCCATCTTCTTTAGGAGACCATAATAAAATTCCGCCGCCTGCGCCAGCACCTCCATTTCCTCCGCTTCCTGAAGATAAATGTTCTGGGCTTCTTCCTGCACCTCCAATTCCATTTCCTAAGACTAATGAGCTTCCACCATCACCACCATCTCCTGGACGACTTGGACTACAGCCCCTATTTCCACCAATTTCTCCATTTTCTCCAAGGGTTCCTTTTGTAAGTATTTCTCCAAGAATCATAATTGTGTTATTCGATTTAAGTATTACTGATCCTCCTCCATTTCCACCTGCGGCTCCGCCACCACCCCCAGGTTGTCCTGTACAGCTACCTTCTTCTCCCCCTGCGCCTGATCCTCCACCGCCACCGGCTCCACCAGAACCAATGTTTACATCAAGTGTTTCGGTTAAATCACAATTACTTGTTAGTCCATTACAATATTTTCCATCCCCACCATTTCCGCCAGAATTTCCACTTTGTTCCCAGCCAACCCAGGATCCTCCTGTTCCAATAATTCCTGCGAAAGATCCTGCTCCTGCTCCACCATTTCCTCCTTTTCCACTATGGTTCGCATAAGCTTCAATTGAAGATGGGTTTGATCCAGAACTTCCATTGGTTCCACCTTGTCCTGCAATTCCACCAGAACCAATGCTTCCACGACGGTTATGCCAGTTATTTCCTCCGCCACCTCCACCTCCAGCGCCGCCACCATATCCGGCACCGGTAGCGTCTATTTTTCCGTTAATAATAATATTATTAGCATTAATATCCAATAATCCACAATTTGTCCCATCAAATGGTTTTACTGTTGCAATTATTCCTGAATCGATCCTAAAGTTTCCAATGTTAGTGTGTTTTCCAACTATCTGTGAATCAGATGAAATGATCCAGTCTGCTCCGCCATGATCAATAATTGTTGATGGGGTCCCGTCATAACAAGTTAAGTTACATGAAGAATTACACCCTGTGCTTCCTTGAACACATTCAAATCCATCATCAGGACCATTCAAACAATCATCATCTATTCCATTACAAATTTCTGTTTCTCCTGGATTAATATTTGGGTTTGTGTCAACACAATCGCCACTTGTTGCAATTAGTTCTGAAGATAAAAAATAGTTTGCGTTTGGTCGAACATCACAACTAGTTAAAGTAGCTCCATTTGAATAATCATCCCCATCTTGATCTTTATACCAAGTTAAATTTGTACAGGCCCCAGTACAATTAATTGAATAATCTCCACCACTCCAGCTAAAGTCACTTCCATTATAAGATGGAAAATGTTTTTCACAAGTTCTTATCCCTTGTCCACCAAAACTATCACAACAATAAACTCCGACTCTTCCATCACTCATTTTCCAACAGCCGCAACCATCATCATGGTCAGATCCATTACTAAAATAAGTTCCACAATAGTGTGAATATCCTGAAACATAACTTCCACTTCCACATGGTTGCCCATTAAATGAAGGTTGAGAAACTCTAATCCAACTACCTCCAGATGGGGGATTAACAACCCCGGCTAAAGAAAATCCACTAAAAATAATTAAAACAAATAATAAAATTAGTACACCAAAAATGAATTTTTTCATTCTTATGTAAGGTATTTTGTCATTATTAATACTTGCTTTGATTAGAACTTTTTAAATATCTTTTTGAAAAAGGAGTTTCTTTCTTTTGCTACTTTTTCTTCTTTTGAAAGTTTTTGTAATAATTCTTTTTCTTTTTTTGACATTTTTTTTGGTGTTTCAACAATTACTTTTATGTACTCATCACCAAAACTTTTAGAATTTAATTTTTGTATTCCTTTTCCTCTAACTTTGAATATTGTTCCGGTTTGGGTTCCAGAAGGAATTTTTAAATTTTCTTTTCCAAGTAATGTTGGAACTTCTACTGTTGTTCCAAGTGCACTTTCAGTAAAAGAAATTGGTATTTCTGCATAAATATCTGCTTCGTTTCTTTTGAATACTTCATGTTGTTCTACATATATTACAACAAATAAATCTCCAGCTCCATCTTTTCCTTCGTGTCCTTTTCCTTGCATTCGTAAATGATTAGATGTATTTATTCCTGGAGGAATTTTTACTTTTATTTTTTCTTTTTTTGTTATAAGTCCGTTTCCCCTACATTCACCACATTCTTTTTCTGCTACCTTACCTTTTCCACTACATTGTCTACATGTGCTTTGAGTTTGAAATACTCCAAAAGGAGTTCTTTGTTGTCTTACTTCAGCTCCCCTTCCTTGACATGTGGGACATGTTTTTAGTTTTCCTTCTGCTCCACTTCCGTGACATTTTTTACATCTTTGTATTCTATTCAAAGAAATTTCTTTTGTTGTCCCAAATGCTGCATCAACAAAAGAGAGTGTTAGATTAATTTTTACATTACTTCCATGGTCTTGTGTCCCTCTTTGACTTCTTCTTCCAAAAATATCTCCTAAATCAAAATTCATTCCTGAAAATTGGTTAAAAATATCTTCAAAATCAAAGTCCATTCTTTGACCATGTCCAAATCCTTGCGAATATCCTTGAAAGTTTTTGTAAGAGTCACCATAATTATCATAATTTTGTTTTTTTTCTGGATCACTTAACACTTGATATGCTTCAAGTACTTCTTTGAATTTTTTTTCAGCATCATCATGCTTACTTACATCAGGATGATATTTTTTTGCAAGTTTTTTATAAGCTTTTTTTATTTCATCTACTCCTGCACCTTTTGCAAGTCCTAATGTTGCATAATAATCAGTCATTTTTGCTCACCACTAATAATGTTAGCATCCAAAACAAATAAAAGGTTTGAACTAAGTAAGATATTAATGAAACCTTCACGTGCAACTATACGACGTAATGCCAAAAAAGAAAGACGTCGACGTGCCATTTCAGCTGAGGAACATAGACGTGCTAGTCCAGTTGATCGAAGAATAAAATTTCTTAAAGAAGTTGATGTTGAAGTTGCAAACCTTAGAGTTGTCGCTGAATATTTAATTAAAGCCGAACGCAGCCCATTGATAATTCGCACAGAAAGAGATTTTGTAGCTGGGGCTAAAAGTTCAGTCGGTGGACTTTTAAAAAGTTTATTTACTAATCGAGAACACTTGGTTCTGGACAAATTACAAGTAAAAAGTCTTGAAACATTTATTGAAAAAATTGATTCTGCTACAAGCGCACATGAACTCAATGAAGCATTTTCTTTTTTTAATCGAAATAGTTGCATACTAAAACTTCCTGCTAAAAATTAAAAATAAAGAGGTTTAGCTCGCAAGCCAAACCCCTTCTGCAATATCTTTTGTACTTTGAGATTTGTCAGAATTATTCTTTTTTGTCGTCTGTTTTTTCTTCGAATTCGGCATCAACAACTTTTTCATCCCCTTCTTTTTTCTCTTCCGGATTTGCATTTTCTGCCCCTTCGGATTGTTGTTGTGCTTGGCTTTCAGCCTGAGCTTTTTGATATACTTCCGTCCCCACTTCTTGTAGCTTTGTATTTAATTCATTTAATTTTTCTTCAAGAGCTGTTGGATCTTTTGGCTCTTTTGCAAGCTCTTCTTTTAATGCATCTAATTTTTCTGTTATTTGAGTTTTTTTGTCTTCATCTATTTTATCTTTTAACTCTTCTAACATTTTTTCTGTTGAATAAATTGAAGCATCTGCTGTATTTATTACTTCAATTTCTTTTTTTACTTTTTCATCTTCTGTTGCATGATCTTCTGCTTCTTTTTTCATTTTTTCAATTTCTTCATCTTTAAGTTTTTCACTAGCAACAATTTTGATTGATTGTTCTACTCCAGTTCCCTTATCGATTGCGTGAACATTTACAATTCCGTTTGCATCAATATCAAAAGTTACTTCAATTTGAGGCATCCCTCTTGGAGCTGGTAAAATACCAGTCAACTGGAATCTCCCAAGTGTTTTGTTATCTTTTGCAAGAGGTCTTTCTCCTTGTAAAACATGTATGTCAACAGTTGTTTGATTATCTGCTGCTGTTGAAAATACTTGAGATTGTTTTGTTGGAATTGTTGTGTTACGTTCAATTAATTTTGTGCTAACTCCCCCAAGTGTTTCTATTCCAAGAGATAGTGGTGTTACGTCAAGTAGTAAAACATCTTTTACTTCTCCACTTAGTACTCCTGCTTGGATTGCTGCACCCATTGCAACACATTCCATTGGATCTACTCCTCTTTCTGGTTCAATCCCTGTTACTTTTTTTACAAATTCTTCTACAATTGGCATTCTTGTTGGTCCTCCTACAAGAATTACTTTTGAAAGGTCAGCTGCTGTTAATTTAGCATCTGCTAGAGCTTGTGTGATTGGTTTTTCACATTTATCAACAGTACTTCTTACAAGTTCTTCAAGTTTTGAACGATTTATTTTCATTGTTAAGTGTTTTGGTCCACTTGCATCAGCCGTTACATAGGGTAAGTTAATATCTGTTTCAAGTGTTGTTGATAATTCGATTTTTGCTTTTTCTGCTGCTTCAACAACTCTTTGTAAAGCCATTGAATCTTTTGTTAAATCAACGCTTTCTTTTTCTTGAAAATCTTTTACAATAAAGTCAACTAATGATTGGTCCATATCGGTTCCACCAAGTTGTGTGTCTCCTGAAGTGCTTTTTACTTCAAATACTCCATCACTTAGTTCCATTAGAGTAACATCAAGTGTTCCCCCTCCAAGATCAAATACTAATACTTTTTCATCTTTTTCTTTTTTGTCAAGACCATATGAAAGTGAAGCTGCTGTTGGTTCGTTTACAATTCTTACAACTTCAAGTCCTGCAATACTCCCTGCATCTTTTGTTGCTTGTCTTTGATTATCATCAAAATAAGCTGGCACAGTGATTACTGCCTTTTCTACTTTATCCCCTAAAAAACTTTCTGCATCTTTTTTTATTTTTTGTAAAATAAATGCACTAATTTGTTGTGGAGTGTATTCTTTTCCATTTGCTTTAAATTTATGAGTTGTTCCCATTTTTCTTTTTGCTTTTGTAATTGTATTTTCTGGATTACTTACAGCTTGTCTTCTTGCTGGTTCTCCAACTAACATTTTTCCATCCTTTGTAAATGCAACAACACTAGGGAAAGCTTTTCCATAAACCGTGTTTCCTTCTGCACTGGGAATTATTTTTGGTTTCCCTCCTTCTAGTACTGCAGCAGCACTATTACTTGTTCCAAGATCTATTCCAATTATTTTACTCATATTCATCCACCTCTAATTATAATTTATTTACCTTGACTTTTGCGAATCGCAAAACTTTATCATTGATAAAATATCCTTTTTGTAATACTTCTAACACTTCTCCATCTTCGACCTTTTTTTCATTTCCTTGCATCATGCATTCCATTTCTTCATGGTCAAATTGATCTCCTGCTTTTTTTGTCATTTTTTGTACGTTATTTTCGTGCATAAATTTTACAACAACTTCTTTGACTTTTATTAGTCCATCATTTTTTGGTTCGTGTTTTATTCCTTCATTTATTGTGTCAAGAATTACAAGTGATGAAAGCATTATTTTGGCTCTTCCTCTTTCATCTCGTGAAATAAATTCATTTTCTACTCTTTTTTGATAATTTTCAAAATCAGCTTGGACTCTTTTCAAATCTGTTGTTAGTTCTTCTATTTTTGTATCTTTTTCTTTACAAACACAACTTTGTTTAGAATCTTTTTTGGCCATATTATACAAGGATGCCCCATCTTTTTTTAAATTTGATTACCTTTTGTCTAAACTATTTAACCAATTAAGGCATTGTTTAGACAATATTTAAAAATAGTTGCTAATACACAATAAGTATGGAAAATGAAAAGAATTCGAATTTACCAGCTGTAAAAAGAGCCCTTAGCTATGCAAATCCAGGTCGAAGCGATTCAAAAATCACTATTAGAAAGGTTATTTTGCCTGAAAATGATAATCTTGATGAAAAATTAGCTTGGATTTGTTCTTCCCTTGGTTTTTTTGAAAAAATAGACAAAGGAAAAACAGCCGCAGTAATCTTTAAAGAAATTTATTTAGCTGGAATGATTGGACAAGTACTAACAAGCACTACAATTGCTCAAAGAATTGGAATGAGTAGAGGAAGTGTAATTAATCATTTGAATAATTTACTTCACGCCGGTTTAATTGAAAAAGGCGGAAAGTATTATTTCACAAGACACAAAACTATGCAAGGAATTATTACTGAAATTGAAGATGATATGTTACACATTTTTTCAAGAATGAAACGAGTTGCAAAAGAAGTTGATTCTGAAATTGATAATGTTATTAAAATGAAATAATTTATTTAAAAAATTTTAAAAATGGTTTTTCTATTTCTTCGATATTTTTTGCTCTTGCAAAAGAGTCCCTTAACTTTTTTGCCCCATTAAAACCATTTGCAAGTCCTATAAAATATCCTCTCACATTATTCACTCCAAGAGAAAAATCATTTGCAAGTTCTAAAAATCTTTTTCCTTCAATAAGAATTTCTTTTTCATTTTTTTCTTTAACTTTTTTCCCCTCACAAAACTGTTTTATTTGTTTGAACAAAAATGCATTTCCAATTATCCCGCGCGCAACCATTACAAAATCACAATTTGTTTCTTTTTTCATTTTTTTATAAGTAGTAACATCAACAACATCTCCATTTCCAATAACTGGGACTTTTACCTTATTTTTTAATTCTTTAATTTTTTTCCAATCAGCAACTCCACTATAACCTTGTTTTCCAAAACGAGCATGTAAACAAATTGCATCAGCACCATTTTTTTCTGCCTCTTTTGCTACTTCCAAAAAGGTTTCTTTTTCTAACCCAATTCTTAACTTAGCTGTAATTGGTTTTTTTGTTGCATTTTTCATTGCCGCAATTATTTTTCCAACAAGTACTGGGTGATCCATTAGGTAGCAACCATATTTTCCTTTAATTGCTTTTGGAACACTACACCCACAATTTAAATCATATCCAACAAAATTTTTTGGTAATTTTTTTTCAACAATTTTAATTGCATTCGCAATCACTTCGGGATCATTTCCAAACAATTGTAAAAATACAGGCTTTTCTTCCTCACTTACCTCAAGCATTTCAAAAGTTCTTTTAGAATTAAAGCAAATGGCTTTTGCAGAAACAAGTTCTGTGTACCCTAAAGTAGAACCATATTCTTTTGCAAGTGTACGAAAAGCAACATTTGTATAATCTGCCATTGGTGCCAGAAATGCACCTTCTTTAATTTTTAAATTTCCTATTTTTTGCATATTATATTATTCATTCAAAAGTTTTTTAATGAAAAAG
>JABHJM010000071.1 GCA_018691995.1 Candidatus Iainarchaeum sp. | reverse complement strand
TTTTCTTTTAATATTTTGTCTCGATCTTCTCTTTTTGCTTCATGGAAAATTGGAGAATCAAATGGAGAATCATTTGTTAAAATTCTTCTTTCAAGACTCTTTCGTAAATATTCTGGATAAGCAGTGTGTATTGCAGAGGCTTCTCTTACCATTCCTTCAACATAAACTTTATTTTTCTCAGTTAATAATCCTTTTTTGTAAAAGTTTTCAATAACCATGCAAATTTCTTGCCCTCTTCCTACTCCAAAGACTGGAATTAAAACATTCCCTCCAAATTGTGTTGTTTCATTTATCACATCAAGAAGTTGTTGTTCTGCTTGTGCTCTTGGAGTTTGAAGTGCATCTTTTGCACCATAAGTACTTTCAATTACAAGTGTTTCAATTCTTGGATATCTTATGTCAAGATTATCAAAAAGTCTTGTCATCCCATATTTTATATCCGCAGAATAAACTAAGTTGTGTGAACCTTCTCCAATATTAAAATGCGCAGAGGCACTTCCAAGAATATGTGCTGCATTGTGGAAAGTTAATCTTATGTCCGGTGCAATGTCAGTTACTTCTCGATAATCCCTTGGAATAGTATGTAATAACACTCCTTTAACTTCTGCTTCCGTAAATGGAACTTCATTTCCATTTGCAAGATTTACTTTAATATAATCAAATTGGATTAGTGACATTAAATCTCTTGTTGGTTCTGTACAAAAAACTGGCCCATCAAAACCTAGTTTGTATAAGTATGGAAGTAATACATGGTGGTCTGAGTGTGCGTGTGTAATTATTACTGCATCAAGATCACTTACAGGATAACCAAGAGCATCAATGTATGGATAAGGATCGTCTTGACTAAAGTTTACTCCTGCATCAAGTAAGACTTTTGTATTTTCTGTTTCAAGTAATGCACAACTTCTTCCAACCTCTCGAAATCCACCAAGAGCAGTATATCGAATCCACTTGTGTGCTCCATTGCTTTTTTCTGCATAAATTTTTTCTGCAGTTTTTAATAAAAATTTCTTTCGATCATCAGCGTGCTTATGTAAATATCTTCTTATTCCTGTTAAGGTTTTGGATTCAGTTGTTGGAGAACGTATAATGTTTGGAGTCCATCCAGTTTCTCTTATAATTGATTTACTAATTTCTCCACCCTTTCCAATAACAAGTCCTTTTTTTATTGCTTCAATTACAACTTCGCAAAAAGCCTCGTTAAAATAAATTTCTTTTATTTCAGCTTCTTTTGGAATTTTTGCTTTAATAAGTTTGAGAGCTTCTTCTTTTCCCATCAGCATCGTTTTGTCTGTACGAATATTTACTCTTTTCTTTAATTCAAATGCAATTTTTGATACAAGGTTTGCTGTCCCAAAAAAAGCCTTTGGATCTTTTGTATAGATTACAACTTCAGGCCCTTCAATTTCTACTTTTGAAACTTCAGTCCCTCGTGGTAAAATCTCTTTTAGTTTTTCTTCTATTTCTTTTATCATAGCTATTTTTTGTGCCATTTTATCACTCTAAAAATAAGGCTTTATAATAAAGGCCTTTTTCAAAATTAAATTTTTAATTTGTATTTTATTTAGTTGAATTTTATTTTACTAATTACTTTGTCAATTTCTTTTCTATTAATAGTTCGATGACCATTCTTATCAAATACAATTACAGTAACACTTTCTCCACCTGAATAAATGTCTCTATTCTTTGCTGCACTTACAGCTTTTACTGCTAGAGCAATTGCATCAATTTCAGATAAATCTTTTTTATAATCTTGATCAAGAGTAGTCATAGCGAAAGTTGTTCCACTTCCTGTAATAGCATAATCATCTTTTTTCATTATTCCACCATATGGAGTAATTTCAAATAATTCTGGTGCACTGTTCATTCCGCCAAGAATTGGTTGGAAAATAAATGGATAATATCTATTATTGTTTAATACGTTTGAAAGAAGTGATGCTAATGCATTTGGAGTTATTTTTGTTTCTCTTTCAATTTCGTACAAATTTGCTTGTGCTCGTAAAAATCTAATTAATGCTAATGAATCTCCAACAGTTCCTGCAATTGTAACTCCAACATAATCAGTTAGTGGATAAACTTTTACAACTCCCTTATCGGCAATATGTCCCATTACTGCTCGTTGATCTGCTGCAAGTACTACACAATCTTTTCCAATTATTCCAACAGTTGTTGTTCCAGTTTTTGTATCTTGTACAGTTGGACTAGCATTAACCGCGCCAGCTGCTGGAGTAAACTTTACTCTTTCACTTATTAGACTTACTGGTAGTCCTTCAACTTCTTTGAAATAATTCATATTTGTTCAAACCTTTTACAATTAGTATACTAATAGTGTTTCTAAAAAGCTTTAAAAAGCTTCTTAATGATTCGAATTTTGGCAATAGAGGGCTTTAAAACAACTTTAATTTGAATAATACTTTATGAAAATACTTATTGTTGGAGGAACTGGCGCCTTTGGAGCATTTTATGCCAAACTTTTCAAAGAGGCTGGACACGAAATTGGAATTAGCAGTAGAAGTCGTGAAAAAGGAGAAAATTTTTGTAAAAAAAATAATTATATTTTTTCTACTTCTCCAAAAGGGTTTGATATTGTAATACTTAGTGTTCCAAATGAAGCTGCTACAAAGAGAGTTGAATTAATTGCAAAAGATCTTGATGAAGAAACTTTGTTAGTGGATTTTTGTTCTGTAAAAAGCCATATTGTTCCAAAACTAAAAGAACTTACAGAAAAAAATATTGAGTTGGCTTCAATTCACCCAATGCATGGTCCAAGGGTAAAAAGTTTGAAAGAAATTCCAATTGTTTTAATTTCCATCAAAGTTGGGAAAAAATTTGAAGTGTTACAAAAGTTTTTTGAAAGTAAAAGTAATCGAGTATTTTTTTCAAATAAAGAAGAACATGATAAGGTCCTTTCAGTTGTACAAGGATTAACTCATTATACTCAATTTGTTGCTTCAAATGTATTATCAGAACTTGATCTTGATCTTGAAAAAACTTTAAAGTTTGCTTCTCCAAATTATTCAATGTTTATTAGTCTTGCAACAAGAGTAATGGTTCAAAATCCAGAACTTTATTCTCAAATTCAACTTGAAAATACCAACAATGAAAAAATTAGAAAAATGTTTTCTAAAAAAGCGATAGAACTTGAAAAGATTTGTGAAAAGGGAGAAGAAGAGTTAGAAAAAAATATTACAAAGACAAAAGAAATATTTAAAAATTCTAAAAAACTACTTTCTAAAAGTGATAAAATGGCTGAGGTTGGAGAATGAGTAATTTGTTTTTAATTGGATATCGTGGAACTGGAAAAACAGTTATTGGAAGAGGTGTTGCTAAAAAAATGGCAATGGCTTTTATTGACACGGATGCATTAATTGTTGAACTAGCTGGAAAAAGTATTCCAAAAATTTTTGAAGACGATGGTGAAGAAATTTTTCGAAAATGGGAAACAAAAGCCCTTGAACAAGCATGTGGAAAAGCAGATGCAATAATTAGTTGCGGAGGGGGCATTATTACTCAGGAACGAAATTTTCCATTGCTTGCAACTGGAATTGTTTGTTTGTTAACAGCAGACACAAAAACAATTTTTAAAAGAATTTTTAGAGATGGTAATAGGCCTGCTCTTACAAATAAAGATCCTTTTGATGAAATAATTCATCTTTTAGAAGTTCGTGCTCCACTTTATGATAGGGCAAAAAACTTTGAAGTTGAAACTTCAATTAAGAATGTTAACGAGTGTGTTGATGAAGTAATACAAAAGTATTCTAAATTTATAAAAAAATTAAAGTGATTCAAAAAGTTCCCAAAATTCTGGGAATGATTTTGTGACACAAGTATGATTTTCTATTTTTACTCCGGGAACTTTTAATCCAAGAACTGCAAAGCTCATTGCCATTCGATGATCATCATAAGTACTAATTGTGACCCCTTTTGGTTTTCCACCTTCAATTATTAAATAATCATCCCCCGCTTCAACACTAATTCCACATTTTGTAAGTTCATTTTTTAGGGCAGCAATACGGTTCGTTTCTTTTACTTTTAAATTTGCAACATTAGTTATTTTTGTTGTTCCTTTTGCTACACTTGCAATAACTGCTAATGTTTGTACAGTGTCAATCATTGAATTCATATCAATTTCAATTCCATTTAATTCTCCAGTACTCTCAAGTTCTAAATAATTTTCTCCTTTTGTAGTTTTACAACCCATTTTTTCAAGAATTTCAATAAAATGAATATCTCCTTGTGCAGAATTTGGATTAATATTATTAATTCTTATTTTTCCACCTAAAATTGCAGCAGCTGCTAAAAAGTATGATACTCCCGAAGAATCACTTTCAATAAAATATTCCCTTGGATTATAATTTGTTTTTGGAACTATAAAATTTTCATAATTATTATTTATCACTTCTACTCCAAATTCTTTCATAACATCAATTGTCATATCAACAAAAGGTTTTGAAGTTAATTCTCCAATAATTTCAACTTTTACTTCTTTTTTTGCCTTTGGTGCGCAAAGAATTATTGAAGTTAAGTACTGAGAACTAGTATCTCCTTCTAGTTTTATTACCCCTCCTTTCAAACCAAGCGAATTAATTTTTAGTGGAGGACATCTTTCCCCTTTGTCTGTTTTGTTTTTTGCAATAATTGTTCCATCAATATTAGTATTTAGTGCTTGCACAAGATCTTCAATTGGCCTCTCACACATTCGTGCATTTCCTGTAAGCGTAACATTTCCAACTCCAAGAGAAATTAACGAAGTTAAAAAGCGCATTGTTGTTCCAGCCCCGCCAACATCTATTTCTCCATCATAGTGTAATTGTTCTGGAGAAGTAATATTTATTTGAGTAGGAGAAGTTCTCACTACTTTTGCACCTAAAAGTTTTATTGCCTCAATCATATATTTTACATCATCACACGAGGGCACATTTGAAAGAATTGTTTCTCCTTTTGCAAGTGCTGCAATCACAAGAGCTCTATTTGCATAACTCTTAGAACCAGGAATACTAATACTTGTATCAATTTTTTCTTTTGGAGTAATTTCACGTGTTTGCATGAAAAATAATTAATCCATTACACTTAAAACCCTTTTTTTAGAAAATTTTATCATGAGCAATACGTTTGGAAAGCTATTCAAAGTAACTAGCTTTGGAGAGAGTCACGGCGAAGCAATGGGCTGTGTGGTCGATGGTTGTCCTTCAGGAATTCAACTTAACGAAGAAGATATTCAAAAAGATCTTGACAAAAGAAAACCGGGAAAGGGAATAGCTGGAACAAAAAGAAAAGAAAGCGATAAAATAAAAATTTTATCAGGAGTGTTTAAAGGAAAAACTACCGGAACACCAATTGCACTTATTACATTTAATGAAAATCAAAAATCAAGAGATTATTCTAATATTAAAGATATTTTTAGACCAGGTCATGCTGACTTCACCTACAATGCCAAATATGGAATTCGTGATTATCGCGGTGGTGGAAGAAGTTCTGCAAGAGAAACACTTGCAAGAGTTGCTGCAGGCGCTATTGCAAAAAAGATCCTTGCAAAAGAAGGAATTATAATTAATGGATTTGTAAAAGAACTTGGCGGAGTTGAAGCAAAAGAATTTAGTGAAAAAGATATGGAAAATATTTATGAAACAGAACTTCGTTGTCCAGATAAAAAAGCAACAAAAAAAATGGAAAAACTAATTCTTAAAACAATAAAAGAAAAGAACAGTATTGGTGGGGTTGTTGAAGTTATTGCAAAAGGGGTCCCTGCAGGTCTTGGCGAACCAGTTTATGAAAAATTAAGTGCAGAAATTGCATCTAGCTTAATGGGAATTAATGCTGCAAAAGGTATTGAAATTGGTTCTGGTTTTATGTGTACAAAAATGAATGGAAACGAACACAATGATTTAATAGAATCAAAAAATGGAAAAATTTCTTTTCTAACAAATAATGCTGGTGGAATTTTAGGCGGAATTAGCACAGGACAAGATATTATTGCACGAGTTGCGTTCAAACCTCTTGCTTCAATTGGACAAAAGCAAAAAACAATTAATAAAGATTTAAAAAATGTTGAAATTGAAATAGAAGGAAGACACGATGTTAGTGTTTGCCCACGCGCAGTGCCTGTTGTAGAAGCAATGATTGCACTAGTTTTAGTTAATGCTTTAATGGAACAAAAGGCTAGAAAATAATTACTCTTTCTTTTTTAATTTTTGCATAGCAATTTGTTTTGCAGTTAACCTTCTTCTTCCTTTAACTTTATTTAAGTCAATTCCTTCTTTAACAGCTTTTTGTCTTGCTTTTTGGACATAAGAGGGTCGTTTAGACATAATAAGATTATTTCTTTTCTTCTTTATTAGCTTTTTCTTCTTTTTTAGTTTCTTCTTTTGCTTTTTCTTCTTTGAAAGTTACTTTTATTCCAAATGCTTTTGCCAAATCAATTACTGATTTGTTCACTTCTTCTAAATTTTTTGCAAAATTAGAAGGAACTGTTATGTATAAGTTTTCTTCTTTGATTTCTTTTTTAGTTCCAGGAATCATCGAATAATATTTATCAAATAATTCTGTCGCAACATCTTTTTTAGTTTTAAATTCTTTTTCTATTTTTACTTTGTACTCAAGCTCACGCCCAGCAAGTAAATGATTAAAATCAACTCTAACTCGTCCACCACTAACACTTTGTACTTTTCCCATTGTATTCCCAACATTAATAACAAGTCCTGGAACAGGGTTTATTTTTTGTTCAGCAAATACTTTTGCAGGTAAGATTCTAACAAGATCAGTTTGTCTTTCTCCAAAACCATTCTTTGCGCTTAATTTAACAACTCTTTCTTCTCCTTCTTTCATACCTTCAATTTCTTTTTCAACAAGAGGAAGCATTTCTTTTTCTCCAACAATAATTGTTAAGGGTTTAAATTTTCTTTTTGGATCATAAATATCATGTTCTTTTGCTACAACTTCGTTTGTTGTGTCAAAAACTTCTCCATTTAGTAGTTCTTTTCCTGTAAAGTTAACACTAACCATTCTCTTTTTTACTTTTTTTTCTGTTTTCTCTTTAGTTTTTTCGCTCACCATAAAAACACCTTTATAATCCTTTTCCAATTACTTTTGGTATATAATATTGCTTTTATGACAATACTTATAAAGCTTGTGAGTTGAGAAAAATGGAACAAGAAACAATACTAAAAATAGGCGGAATCGTAATTGTTGCTGTAATGGCATTTAGTATGATTGCAGCCGCATTAATTTATGTTCCCGATAGTACAAGCGATAATACTGATGGAATTAACACTAATCCAATTGTAAATACTTTTAAGTATGATTTAGAATTTGAATCTAGCACAATTAAGGAGTTAAATTCGTTTAGAATGCTTGCTAAAACATCTCATTTGAACAAACAAGAAATTGATTTAGTAGTTAGAGGGCTAAGTGAAGTTTCAAGTGTTAGTTCTGAGTTTAGAAAAAATGAAGGAAACAATTGGGATTATTTTGCAGAAATTAGTTTGAAAAAAAATGCTTTAGTCGATGATGTTGTAGATAAAATTTATGAATTAAAATATTTTGAGGGTGCAGAAAAAGTTGCAATGAAGTATATGACAATTTCTTCTCCTGGCGAATTAATGTTATACAATAGCGAACTTGACATTGATAGAAATTTTGTTTTTGAAGCACCAACATTGCCAGTATTAGTTTCAACAGAGACACTTCCAGGAGATTTAGTTAGTGTTGCTGGGACAATTACTCTAAGAGGAAAAGATATTACTGCCTTAGAACTTGTTGAATCAAGCAATACAACCGCACAACCACAATACTTTAGTGTTACAAACACTCTTCCAATCATTTCACTTGGAAATGAATTATTATTTGAAGGTCAAACAAGTGACACAAACATTGACCAAAATTATTATCAAGATGAAATTGCAAAAATTGATGAGAGCATACAATTATTTTTTGTTCCAGATGAAAATACAATTCGTTTTGCTGGACAAAGCAAAGTTGAAAATAGCGATGCAATCCTAAATTTATTTAGCAGTATTGAATCACTTTCATTTTTCCAAGATGCCGAATTTGAATTATCAAATGTGTTTGTAAGCGAACTTGATAAAGAAATCCAACTTGATTCAAATACCCTAAGTGCACAAGTAAGACTTGGACATGCCCTTGACGAAGAAGTTAACTTATCAATTAATTTAGTTATTGCAAGAGATGTTGCAAGCGTAATGCAAGCTATTGAAAATTAGGCTTATGATCCAGAAAAGAAAAAATCCACAAGCTCGATCAGAATTTACAAAATTACATAAGACATTATCAAGAATGCACAGCTTGAGTTATGTTGAAAGACGAATTAAAGAAATAATGAAAAAAACTAGTTGTAGACGAAGTACTGCTTTAGCAGCACTTTCAAGAGAATTACGCACCTCAAAAAAATAGAAAAAAAGAAAAGTAATTTTTTACTCTTCTTCGCCTTTTAATTTCATTATTGCTTGTGCCATGTCACCATCGTTTTCTTCAAGAGCCTTTTTTGCTTCTTCTTCGCTAACTTCAGCACTTTCTGCAACCATTTTTATGTCATCTTCTGGAATACTAGTTTCTTCAACTGTGTCTCCCATTATTGTATAAGTTTTTTGTCCTTGTACAACCATTAATTGTACTTGTGGATTTTCAAAAATAACTTTTTTTCCTCCAGATAAAGTTATTTCAACTCTTTCTGCATCAAGTTCATCATTCTTAATACCCATTTGTTTCATCATTCTACCCATATTTTTTGGATTCATTCCACCTGGAAACATATTACATCACTCCTAAATTATTAATTTTCCAAAACAAATAAAAACCAACTCATTTCGAAAAAAACAAATCACTTTAAAGAGGTTTTCGACCTAATTTTTTCACTATTTAGGGGTTGAAAAAAATGGTTAAAATAAATACAAATTATGATAAATTAGCAGCAGGGTACTTATTTCCTGAAATTGCAAAGAGAACAAAAGCATTCCTTGAAGCAAATCCTAACGCAGAAGTTATGAAGCTTGGAATAGGAAATACTACTGAACCCCTAACCAAATCAACTCTTGATGGCCTAAGCAAAGGTGTTGAAAAACTCTCAACTGTTGAAGAGTACTCAGGATATGGAGACGAACAAGGAAATACAGCTCTACGAGAAGCAATTGCAAAAAAATATTCTAATTATAAAGTTGCCCTTGACTCAAATGAAGTATTTGTTAGTGATGGAGCAAAACCTGATTCAGCAAATATTCAATCAATATTTTCAAAAGATAACATTATTGCAGTACAAGATCCAGCATACCCAGTTTATGTCGATACAAATGTAATAGCTGGAAGAACTGGAGAAAGTAAAGATGGACAATATGAAGGTTTAGTGTACATGAGCTGCACAGAGGAAAATTGTTTCTTCCCTTCTCCTCCAAAAGAAAAAGTTGATTTAATTTATTTATGCTCACCTAATAACCCAACAGGAGCAGTTGCAACAAAAGAACAACTAAAAGCGTTTGTAGATTATGCTCGTGAAAACAAAGCAATCATAATATTTGATTCAGCGTATAGTGAATTTATAACTGATGAAAGTTTACCAAGAAGTATATATGAAATTGAAGGTGCAAAGGAATGTGCAATTGAAATAAATTCTTTTTCAAAATCAGCTGGATTTACCGGAGTAAGACTTGGATGGACTATTGTTCCAAAAGCTTTAGTAACAGAAGATAGTGACGCTGGCAAAATTAATGCATTATGGAATAGACGTCAAACAACTTTTTTTAACGGAGCTAGTAATATTGTTCAAGAAGGTGGACTTGCAGTACTTTCAGAACAAGGACAAGCCGAAAATAAAGAAGTAATTAATTATTATATGGATAACGCAAAAATAATTAAAGAAGGACTTGAAGCAATTGGAGTAAAATGTTTTGGCGGAGTAAATGCTCCATACATTTGGATGAAAACACCAAACAATTTAAGCAGTTGGGATTTTTTTGACAAACTTCTAAACGAATGCCATGTTGTTGGAACCCCCGGTTCAGGTTTTGGCCCAGCAGGAGAAGGTTATTTTAGACTTAGTGCATTTGGACATCGCGAAAATATTCTAAAGGCAGTAGAAGAAATAAAAAGTAAATTGAAGGTGGAACAATGATGGAATTTCCAAAGTATCCATTAACACTTGTCGAAACAAAAAAAATAGCAGAAACCTATCCCACACCTTTTCATATTTATTTTGAAGATGGAATTGTAAAAAATGCAAAACGACTAAAAGAAGCATTTTCTTGGAACTCTGGTTTTAAAGAATTTTTTGCTGTTAAAGCCTGTCCAAACCCACACATCTTATCTTTATTAAAAAAGCAAGGTTTTGGAACTGATTGTTCTTCACTACCTGAGCTTGTAATGAGTGAAAGAGTTGGAATCAAAGGAGAAGAAATAATGTTTTCTTCAAATGATACTCCAAAAGAAGAATTTGAAAAAGCTAGTGAACTTGGAGCAATAATAAACCTTGATGATATTAGTCACATTGAATTTTTAGAAACTACCCTGGGTGGAAAAATGCCAGAATTAATTTCTTTTAGATACAACCCTGGCCCAATGAGACAAACTGGTGAAGAAAATGTTATTGGAAATCCAGAAGATGCAAAATATGGTTTTACAAAAGAACAACTCTTTGAAGGATATAAAATGTGTAAAGAAAAAGGTGTGAAAAGGTTTGGAATTCACACAATGATTGTTAGTAACGAACTTACAATTGACAATCTTGTCCTTACTGCAGAAATGTTATTCGAATTAGCAATTGAAATAAAAGAAAAACTTGGCATAGAACTTGAATTTGTTAATGTCGGAGGTGGAGTTGGAGTTGCATATAAACCAGATCAAACTCCGGTTAACCTTGAAGAACTTTCAAGCAAAATAAAAGAAAAATATGATTCTATAATTGTTACAAATAAAATGGAACTAAATTTATACATGGAAAATGGAAGATTTATCACAGGCCCATATGGTTTTTTAATTTCAAAAGTTCGACACATGAAACATACTTACAAAGATTATGTTGGTCTTGATGGGAGCATGGCAAATCTAATGCGTCCAGCTTTATATGGGGCATACCACCACGAAACAGTAATTGGAAAAGAAGAACTTCCACTTGACCATAAGTACGATGTTACGGGATCTTTATGTGAAAACAATGATAAATTTGCAGTTGATAGAATGCTACCAGAAATTGTGATTGGAGACTATCTTGCAATTCATGATGCTGGAGCACATGGTTATGCAATGGGATTTAATTACAATGGAAAACTTCGTTCATCTGAACTATTATACACAAGCGATGGAACTGTGAAACAAATTAGAAGAGCTGAAAATATAGAGGATTATTTTTCAACTCTTGATTTTGGGACGGTGGAATAAAATGTTTCGACATACAATAATGTGGAAAATTATTAAAGATGAAGAAAATCGAAGTAAAGAAGAGGTTACTATCAAAATGAAAGAACTCTTAGAAGGATTGAATGGAAAAATTCCTGGCCTAATAAAAATGGAAGTAGGAATTAACACATTAGATGCTGAAAATGTGTTTGATGTAATTTTAATAGGAGACTTTGAAGACAAAGAAGCCTATATCGCATACTCACAACACCCCGAACATGCAAAGATTATTCCTTTCTTTAAAACTTTGACTTTAGAAAGAAGTATTGTTGACTATGAATTTTAATTAACCCTTTGGTTTTTTATTGCCAAGAGTTCTAATTAAATTATGTTAAAAAAGATAATTCTATTGTTAATAATTTTATTAGTTGCACTAACTTTTGGTTGTGTAAATCAACCCAGTTCTATTGAGCCTTCTCCAATTGAACCAATTTTAATAGAGGATACAAATTTTTCTTTTCTTATTTATGGAGATAGTCGAGGCGGCGGAAATATAAATGATTTTTCAAAATATGAAGCACATAAAAAAATAATTTCTTTAATGAAAGACGAAAATTATGAATTTATTATTAATACTGGAGACATAGTACACAATGGTTGTAAAAAAGAACAGTGGAATAATTTTTTAGAAATAATTAAACCAATTTGTAAAAATAATAATTTAGATTGTAACGAATCAGAAAAATACCTTGATTCTAAATATTTTCCAGTTCCAGGAAACCATGACAAAACAGATTCTTGCGAAGAAAATTATTTTGAAGTTTTTCCATTTTTAAATAACAAACACAATTATTCTTTTTCAAAAGAAAATGCTTATTTTATTTTTCTCGACAGCACGGTAAAAGTTACTGACAAAAACACTTTGGACTGGCTAGAAAATGAATTAAAAAATTCACAAGAAAAAGATTTTGTTTTTGTTTCTTTTCACTATCCTCCATATTCATCAGGAAGACACGAAGACAATGAATTAGTAAAACAAAATTGGGTCCCATTATTTGAAGATTATAATGTAGACATTGTTTTCAACGGCCACAATCATTACTATGCACGAAGCAAAATAAATGACATTACTTATATTATTGCTGGCGGTGGCGGAGCAAAGCTTTATGAGCCAGAAACTAAGAAACACACTGTTTTTGCAACAAAAAAGAACCATTATGTAAAAGCAATTGTTTCAAAAGAAAATGTTTTTTTCACAGTTATTGATTCTAAAGGAGAAACCCTTGAAGAGTTTAACATTTCTAATTAATTTTCTACTAGCTATAAGCTTTTTAAGCTCAAACCACTTTTGTATTTCATGAGAAAAGTAATTGCAGATATGGAATCATTTGAAAAAGATTTCCCAGACCTTCCAAAACAAGGGGATCGAATGAATGCAATTAAAACTTACTTTAGTGTTGGCGGAGTAATAAAAATTTATGATTCAGAAAAAGATTGGCCAAAACTAGCATATCCAAGTTTCTTTGTACTTGAAAAAAAATTAAAAGAATTAAAAAATAAAAAAGGAATTTATGAAAAAAAATTAAACACTTGGAACAAACAACATAATGCTGCGGCACAATATCATAAACGACATCAAGTAAAAAAATTAAAAGAACCCTTATATTGGAAACACATGGTAAAAATGACTCTTGATAAAGATTATAAAAAAGATGCAAATAGTGTAAAGTTACCTGCACATTTAGTTGGTGATGACAAATGGAAACCAATGGTAAAAATGTTTGT
>JABHJM010000068.1 GCA_018691995.1 Candidatus Iainarchaeum sp. | reverse complement strand
ATTTCTTTTCCTTGTGGTCGAAGTGAACACTGATCATTTTTCTTAAAAAAGTCAGGATGTCTTTCATACCCAAGAACATATAATGGACTAATACTTGAGTCAAACCATGTATCGAATACTCTTTCTTCTCCTTCAAAATCACTTGCTCCGCACTTGCATTTTCCTTTGTATTCTTCTTTCCATGGTTGTACATATTTTCCTTTCTCTGCTAGTACATATTCTCCGCATTTTTTACATTTCCACATTGGTACTTCTGTAGCGTAATATCTTCTTCGTGAGATAGGCCAATCAATACTAACAGCATCAATCCAATCAAGTAAAATTTGTCTTGATTTTGGAGAATAAATATTTACTTCTTCTGCAATTCTTCGCATATCATCTTTGTATTCAAGTTGTTTTAGATAAAATTCTTTCATTTCAACAAATTCAACTGCAGCTCCACTCCTCTCACTAATAGGTGTACGGTGTTCTCCAGTAGGAGTCATCTTTTTTAACAACCCATTTTCTTTAAGAGTCTCAACAACTTTTTCTCGTCCTTCGCGAATTGTTAATCCTGCTAAATCACCAGCATTTTCGTTAAGCGTTCCATCTTTGTTAATTGCAACTTTTCCATTTAGTTTTTGTTCCATAAAAAATCTAATATCAGTTAGGTCTCCATAAGAACACATCATCATTATTCCAGTTCCTTTATCAATTTCTGCAACAGGGTGTGCTTTTACAATAACTTCTTTTTCAAAGTAAGGAGTGATTAATGTTTTTCCTTCTAAGTGTTTGTATCGATCATCTTTTGGATTATAAATTACCATTTCACAAGTGCAAATAAGTTCAGGTCTAGTAGTTCCAATTACAACTTCTTCTCCACTTTCTTTCTCTTTGAAAACAATGTCATGGAAAAAGCCTTTTCTGTTTTCATATTCAATTTCTGCATCGGCAACAGTTGTTTGTAATTTTGGATCCCAGTTTACAACCTTGTTATCTTCGTAGATTAATCCTTTTTTCCACAGATCAATAAATGTGCTTTGGGTTAAAGCTCGGTAAGTTGGTGAATCTGTTTGGTACATGTCTCCAAGTTTATTTCCATCTTTCCAAGAACTAAATCCAATTCCTGCTTTGAAAAATGAATCAACACTTTCTGCAGTTGTTTCATTAAGTAATTTTCTACAATATTCAATTGCTTCTTTTCTTCCAATTTTTGTAAAATCAACTTTGTATTTTCTTTCAGCACTAATTTCTATAGGTAAACCATTTTGATCAAGTCCAAGAGGAAACAAAACTTCCTTTCCAGCCATTCGTTGATACTTTGCAATAAAATCCATGATTACATAAGTACTAGCATGTCCTATGTGTACTGGAGAATTAATATATGGGGGAGGAGTGTCAATTGAGTACACTTCCTTTTCTGTATCTGGATTGAATGAATATATATTATCCTTTTTCCATTTGCGGTATATAGCAAGTTCCATTTCTTTTGTAAATTTTTTATCTTTTATCATTTCTATTACCTTTTCTAACAAATTCAAATGAAGGAATTAATTTAAACCTACGTTAATTGTGGAAATTAAGCATAATTTTATATTTTTGATAAACTCTAAGAAATCTAGTAAAGCTTATAAATTAGTTTGACTAAGTTTTAATTAGTTAAACTAATGGGGGTGAAGAAATGGTACAAGCACTAGTAACAATTGATAATAATACTAATAGAGTTCTAAATGTAATAAAAGCAAAATTTGATTTAAAAGATAAAGGACAAGCAATAAAGGTTTTAGCTGACCAATATGTAAATACTAAAGAACCAGAATTGCGACCAGAATATATTGCAAAAATGAAAAAACTTCTTAAGAGTAAAGATTATGTGAAATTTGATTCTGTTGGCGGAATGAGAAAACATTTTGAGGGTGGAAAATAATGTACACTCCAAAATTTGAGAAACTTGCTGAAAAGAAAATTCACAAATTAATTAAGCAAGACCGACAAAGATATGAAATTTTAATGAAAAAAATTGAAGAGGTAATTTTAGATCCTTGTAGGTATAAAAGATTAAGAGGAAAAATGTTTGGGCTTTGTAGAGTCCATATAGGTAAACATTTTGTTTTAACGTTTAGGTTAGATCATAAAAACAAAGAAGTGGTAATCGTGGATTTTGATCATCATGATAAAATTTATCGATAAATTACAATAATTTATATATTCTTCCAACCTGTTTTTTTATTATTGCAAAGCAATGCTGGGGTTATAGTGTAGTGGTATCACGGTTCCCTCCAGGGACTTTATTAATATCCGCGAAAGAATTTGCCCATTGTCAAAGCAATGAGTAGAAAGTGGAAATTAGCAATGTCGCAGTTAGGAACAGATCGGGGTTCGATTCCCCGTAACCCCATTTAGCTAATGTAGGTATATTGTCCTTTTGTTTTTTCAAGAAGCTCACCATCTTCTTTTAAGAATTCACAAACAATTCTTACTAGTTCTTCTGAAACATTAATTTCTTTTGTTAATTCAATTAGAGTAGTTTCGTGTTTTTTTTCAAATGAATTTAAAACTGCACTCATATATTTTTCGAGTAAATCATTTTCAATTAAATAATAAATTCCATCAAAACTTTTTAGTCCTTTAAGTTCTCCTTTTTCAATATCTTCTTTATGTTCTCCTGAAAGAATTTTTGCTCGTTCATTATTAGTAGTTGCAATGAACCCGTCAGTTTCAAGAGTATAATCAGGTAATGCTTTTTTTTCTGCATCAAAGTTTTCACTTTCACGTTTCCCACGTTTTTTTGTTTTTTCATTTCCTTCTTCATCTTTTACTCTATAAATTCCTTTTTTGTAAGAATCATTTAATTTGAATACAAATACTTTTTCACTTGAAACAAGTTCAAGCAATGCTCTTTTTTCTTTATCTCCAAGTTGTTGTTCAAATTTTCCTTCAACAAGGTCACTCATTCTTGTTTTTTTAATTAATCCAATTACTTTTTGTTGTTCTTCAATTAGTGGTACTTCAACACAAAATTGTTTTCCTTCATTTTCAACTGCCAAGTCTTTATCAATTAACAAAAAGATACCTTCTTGGTTAGGTATAATTTCAAGTTCTTTACTATTTTTTAGTAATTCCATTTCCTCACTACTAAGAACAAGGTTACTTCCAACAAGTTTAGCCATACCAAAATATTCCTACAAAGAGTATTTAAATAACTTATTGAAGTTCGTTGCCTGTGGAACTTTTTAGTTTCGTTGTCCACGAGCATATTTATGTTTTGCTTTTGCAACCTTTATTTCGCGTCTTTCATCTTGTTTGTCAAAAACCCTAGTTTTTCTTGCGTTTTGAGTTTGTAAGTTTTTTTGTGCCTCGCCTATTGTTGAATCAATAATTTGT
>JABHJM010000080.1 GCA_018691995.1 Candidatus Iainarchaeum sp. | reverse complement strand
ATGGTTTCATCAATTATATCAACATCACATGCAAAGCTTACGCTCATGAGTAAAACAAAAATTAGCGCTACGATTATAGTAAATTTATTCATACATCAACACCTAATATATTTGCCCCTATTACAATATATAAGCTTTTCGTTTATTCACGGGAACAAGTTATTTCCATTATTCCACTACTCCCTTATATAGAAAAAGATTATTTCCTTTGGAAAGATAGTATTTATCGTTGATTTTGAGAAAAAGTTTCTTCTTTTGGTTTTAAGGTGGGGGTTGTTTGAATAACTTTTCCTTTTGAAAGTAAAGTGTACATTGCAGTCATCATGAATCCACTAACTATTACAGAGTAAGCAGAAACAATATATGAAGGGATTAATAAAATCCAATAAAGTGGGTCCATGCTAATCATTGAAAGATTCATTTCCATTGCAGTTTCACTAGCAGCTCCAACATAAACAACAGCTGGAATTGATACTGCAGTACTAATTACTGCAACAATTACTGCGATTAAAATCCAAACAAAAACAATTCCATCAATATCATTTTTTGTAATGTCCCAAGATTTTTTTAACGAAGCCATAATGCTTCTTTCTTCTTCGACATATGCAACATATGCGAGTGAAAGTCTAATTGCATTCAAAATAACATGTACTAAATAAATTGCAAGTAAAATAATTCCAGCAATGATAAATATTACTCCAAGAATAATTACCCAAAACATTGAAGGATTTCCAATTGAAAGTGGAAACATAATGAACCCAAGCATCAAAACGATGATTCCTGTGATTCCAACAACAAGTATTTTTAATTTAAATAAAGAAAGTACTGCAACAATTGCAGTTGCAATATGTAAAACAATTAGTGAAAGATATCGTATAATGTTAAGTCCAATTGCTTTTTGTCCTTTTAGTTCAAGTGCTCTTTTAATTACTAAATAATCAATTACAAGTAAAATTAGTACTTCAATAAAAACGATCAATCCAATAAAAAGTATTGTTGAAATAATTGTTTGGGGTATTTTATCAATTTGGCTTGGAATAATTTGGAGTAAAGCTCCAACTGTAACATAGCCTGCGATAAGAAGAATTATTGCTGAGATTAATGCATAAGTCCACATAGTTTTATCATGTATCCAACCAAGTAAACTCTCGCCTACTAATTCACTTAAGTTATCTAAGATAATTCCCATGCTATGCTTTAGAGCTTTTGATATTAATAAGCTTTTTTAAAAAAAAGAAAAAAAGCAAGAATTTCTTCTTGCTTTATATTATATCTATACTAATGCGATAGGTATTCCTGATGCGCCAAGTGCTGAGAGTATTGCTACTCCAACAATTGCAACCAAGATCATCATTATAACAACGATGATTACTATCAGAATTATTGCTGCCAAGATAACTTTGCCAATGCTTGTATTGTAAGCTTTTGCCAGAGTTGTAATTTCTTGGTATAGGCTAACTAACACACCTATTAATCCAACAAGTCCCGCAAGTCCTGCGAAAGCTACTGCTACCATTGGTCCTGCTGCTAGTGCAATTAATGCACCAATGATGATTAATACTTGTGCGATTGATCCGTAAATTCCTTGAATAGATCCGCCAATTTTTCCTAAAACACCAATTAGTAAATCATAATTTCCTGATCCTCCAATAGCATTTAGGATAACATGGTAGATTGCTCCAATAACTAATAGACCAATTATTCCGCCGATAATACCTGCGATGATTGCTCCAATTCCAAGTGCTAGTCCCAATACTCCTAAAGAGATTGTAGTAGCAATTAAACTTAGAATTCCAACAACGATTGCTGCAACAATGATGTTAATTAATCCATCTTTAATGCCTGGTTTATCACCAACAATTCCATCAGCTTTCTTTTTTAAGAATGCAATATCCTTCCAATCACTGATTAAACTCATGTCTTTCCCTCCGTTTAAATTTAATTAATTTATTAATTAGAAAAAGGTTTAACTCATATTTAAATGTGGGGGTTAGAAATATTTTCGTTTTATTAGTATCTTAGTCCATATTAATATCTTCGACTAGATTCACCTTTCCAACGCCGAAAAAATTCGGCGGTGATTTGGACACCTTTGGTAATCCAATCTAGAAGCGTTTACTAGATTCACCTTTCCAATTTAAAATTGGTATAAGATGTTTGTAAACTTTAACACTTGCTTTTTGTTCTTTCATTACTTTGAAAATATCTTTGTATGCAAAAGGTGCTTCGTCAAGAGTTCCTTCTTTGATTGTTGCTTTGATTCCTTTCATACTTTTTTTGAATTCTTGCATTGTGAATTCTTTTCTTGCACGTGTTTTACTCATTGCTCTTCCAGCTCCATGAGTGCTAGATTCTAAAAAATCTTTATTTCCTTTACCAATTACAAGAAATGTCCCATCTCGCATATTTCCAGGAATAACTCCTTTTTCATTTTTTTTAGAAGGAGTTGCACCTTTTCTATGAATAAATTTTTGAGACTTTCCAATCCTTTCTGCATTATTATGATTTTTATTTGTCCAAAGAGTTGCTTTTACTTTTTCTCCTATTGCTTCTTCAATTCCTTGTACAACTTCGTTTGCAATTTCCATTCTGTTAAGTAAAGCAAAACTAAGCAAAAAATCTAATACTGCTAAATATTCTTTTCCAAGTTTACTTTTGGTATCAATTTCAAATGTTTGTTCAGCATTTCCTTCTTTTCCTTTCGCATTCATTGCTGCTTTCATATATCTACTAGCAACCTCGTGCCCCATATGTCTTGAACCAGAGTGGATTATTAGCCACACATCTTTTCCTGTTGTATCAATTTCAATGAAATGATTCCCATGTCCTAGGGAACCAAGGTTTGAGAGGGCTTTTCTCTTAAGATATGCTAAAATTTCATCATTATGTGGTGATTTTTCCAATTTTTTTAGCAAATTGACGAATTTTTCCTTTGTTTCTTTAGTTATTTTGTGTTCTGGATTAAGTCGTCCAAGACCCATTGGAACGTTGCGTTGAACCTTATTATGCACAGTATCAAGGTTTTTTTTAATTTTGTTAAGTAAATCTTTTCCAGTAAGTTTAAGTGCTATTACCCCACAACCAATATCATATCCTACCCAAGAAGGAACAACGCATCCGTTAGTAATTAGTACTGCTCCAATTGGTGCAACGTAACCAAAGTGTGCATCTGGCATGAGTGCTCCATCAATCACAAAGTCACAGGACATACATTCTTCAAATTGTGAGAGAACATTTTCGTCCAAATCGCTTGCAAATATTTTTTTCATAATATTAGAAGTGTTCAAAGATTTTTTAAACAACATTAATTTGTTGTTTTTTTCGCAGATCAAATCCTTTTGGAACATCAAGTTTTACTTCAACAAACCATTTAGTATTTTTCATTCCTTGGGATAAAAATTTTGCTGCTTGTGCCACTCCGCCAATAATTCCTTCTGGTGCTTTAATTTCTTCTTTTTGTGGAATTGTTATTTGGAATTCATAATTGTATGGGGCTGAACTATATTCACGTTCTCCATCCAAGGGAATTGAAAAATCAAATATTTTCATGGTTTGTTTTTGCATTCCATTTCCAGTAAATTTTGTTTGAGTAGTTTCTGCAAAAATTGTTGCAATTACTCCTTTTGCGGCAACTGGTTTTTTAAGAGTCATATTCACTTTTCCATTAATTGTTTCTCCGTGTGCATAATTCATTTTGTCTAAAATTAAATTCATTTTTCCTTTTCCCATTCCAAACATTTTATCATCTCCTAATTATAGTCTAATTTGCAACAGTAACATATTCAGTATCTTCAACTAAGTTCTGCAATGCCTCAACATTATCTCCATACATGTCTGCAAAGCTTTCTATTGAGGAACAACTTTTTCCAAGAGCTGTTGCAACAACAGAACAATCATATGCTGCCCCATACAAAGTGTAAGTTCCAGCTTTTCCAAAACTATTCCCGCTTGAATAACCTCCGCCTGAAAAAGTATAAGCTAACAAGAATGAAACAGTGCTTTTTGGTTCTCCACTTCCTCCAAGCGATTCATATCGTAATCCATACTTTGTTTCTCCAGAAGAGTCTTCAACAAATTTATTCAAAATTAAGACATCAATGTCTTGGGTAGTTTCAAAAGTTAGTTTATATTCTGAAATTGTTTCATCAACTAAATAAGTATTTTTTGTTATAATCATGTTAATTATATGTGCTGATGCGCTTTCACAGCTTTGACTTTCTGTTGGTTTGCTTGTTGTTGTTCCACAAGCACTAGCATCAGTGCAAGTTCTACTTTGTGAACTATTAGTACAGTCGGACCAAGTTCCACAACTCCAATTTTCTGTACATGTTTCTGTGCAACTTTGTGTTGTTGTTGGTTTATTTGTTGTTGTTTCGCATGAGCTAGCATCGGTACAACTTCTTGTTTGACTTGAGTTTGTACATGTGCTCCAGTTTCCACAGCTCCAATTTTCCGTACAAGGTTCTGGTTTAGATACACAAGTTTGGTTTTCTATTGGTTTATTTGTATCAGTTCCACATTGGGTAAAGTCCATGCAGGTTCTTGTTTGTGAATCATTTGAACAAGTTGTCCAAGGATTACAACTCCAATTTTCTTCACATGGTTGATTTTCATCAGGAGGGAGTATTTCAACAAAATTACTCTCACAAGTTTCCCAGTCTTCTGTTGAGTAGTTTTCAATTTTCCATCTTTCTAGCATTGCAGTTAAATCTGTTTTTTCAAAAGGACATTCATCTTTTGTGAAATCACGATAAACAGTACATTTCCCATCTTGCATTCCTCTAATTTCAAATTTAGTATTGTATGCACTTGTCCATTTTGAGGATACGCAGTTTTTTGAATTTTCAATAAAACAATCAAGATTATTATCACATTCTGCTAACGGTTCATTATTATTTGGAGGCGGAACAATTTGTGATAACTCTCCTTCTACTATGCAAATTATTTCTAAATTTCCAGTTTCTGCTAATATTTGTAATTTATCAGATCCCTCTTCATAAATTGTTACATAATATGCTCCTGAATTAATTTGTTTGCCGCAACTTTCTTCCCAAGATGCTTTTTCTTTTTTAAATTCTTCTTGAGAAAGTTTTGTTATACTTTTAAGTTCTGCATCGGGATGTGCATCAAAAAAAGGTTTTAGTTCTTTTTTTTCTTTAATTAAATCTTCAGGATTACTAGTGCATCCAAAGAGCAAAAATATTGTTAATAAACAAATTAAAATAAAGAGAATTTTTTCCATATTAGAAAGAAGTTGTTGTGATATAAAAAGCTTTGTAAAAGAAATTATCCTTTAAAATCAATTCCCAGAATTTTTTAGAAAAAAATTCAATAAAAAAAGATTGGAATTATCCTTTGAATTCAATTCCCATGTGAACTTCTTCAGGGATTTCAACTCGCATTACTCTTTTTAGAGTTCGCTCATCTGCTTGAACATCAAGTAAACGTTTGTGGACTCTCATTTGCCATCTTTCATAAGACTCGGTTCCACCACCGCACATACTTTTTCTTGTCGGTACAACTAGTTTTTTTGTTGGTAAAGGAATTTTTCCAGAATGCTTAGCGCCTGTTCTTTCCGTTACTTCAATTATTTTATCACAAATGTCTTCTAACATTTTGTAATCAGTACTTGTTAATGTTATTCTCGCTGTTTGCATATTTTTTCCTCACCTACTTTGTTATAATTTTAACGAGGACGCAGAAAAAATCTTCTACGCCCTCAATAATTGCTAGATACTTTTAGTATCTATTATTTTGTTACAACTTCCAGGATTACTCCTGCAGCCACTGTTTGTCCCATGTCTCTGATTGCGAATCTTCCAAGTTGAGGGAAGTCAGCAAACTTTTCAGCACAAATTGGCTTAGTTGGTTTTATTTTTACTACTGCTGCGTCTCCAGTTTTCAAAAACTTTGGATTTTCTTCAGCAACTCCACCTGTTTTTGGATCCAATTTCTTTTGGATTTCTGTTACAGTCATTGATAACTGTGCAGTGTGCAAGTGGAACACCGGAGTGTATCCTACTGGTATTGCAGTTGGATGGTTTAGTACAACAATTTGTGCAGTGAATTCTGTTACAACTGTTGGTGGATCTTTTACTGGTCCAATAACATCTCCGCGGTTTATGTCGTCTGCTCCAAGTCCTCTAATTGAGAAACCTATATTGTTTCCAGGTTTTGCTTCAGTTAATTGTGTATGGTGTTCTTCCATTGATTTCATTTCTCCAGTTTTTCCTGAAGGCATTACAATTACTTGATCTCCTGGTTTTACGCTTCCTGTTTCAACTCTTCCAACAGGGATAGCTCCAACACCTTTGATGTTATAAACATCTTGTACTGGGATTCTTAGTGATTTGTCTATTGGTGAAGGTGGTGCTTCTAGATCATCTAATGTATCGATTAGAGTTTTTCCGTCAAACCATTTAGTATTGTCAGTTGCTTTTGCAACGTTGTCTCCTTTCCATGCTGAGATTGGAACAAATTTTAAATTATCTTCTTTGTAACCAATTCCAAGTAACATTTTCTTCATTTCTTCAGCTACTTTTTTGAAGTTAGCTTCATCATAATTTATTTCGTCCATTTTGTTGATGGCAACAACAACTTGTTTTATTCCCATTACTTGGGCTAGGAAAGCGTGTTCTTTAGTTTGAGGTTGAGGTCCTTCTTTTGCAGCAACAACAAGTACTGCAGCGTCTGCTTGACTAGTTCCTGTAATCATGTTCTTAACAAAGTCTCTGTGGCCAGGTGCATCAATAATTGTGAACTGATGTTTTTTAGCGTCAAAACGTTTGTATGAAACGTCAATTGTTACTCCTCTTTCTCTTTCTTCTTTTAAGTTATCCATTGCATATGCGAAAGCGAATGTTCCCTTTCCTTTTTCTTTTGCAATTTCTTCTAGTTTACGGTACTCTTGTTCAGTTAGAGCTCCACCGTCATAAAGTAATCTACCAACTGTTGTAGATTTACCGTGGTCAACGTGACCAATGAATACTACGTTAATTAAATCTTTTTCTGCCATTTTATTACACCTCAATTTTTCCTTTTATTTTTTTTTAAAACCCATAAAATGGGCTCACCATAGTTATTTTTCACGAAAAAAGCTTTTTAAAGGTTGGTATTGGTTTTGATTCTGTCGTCCCTTATGGTGACTATTGTACGTTAGAATAAATATTTTAATTTTTTGACGTGCATACTTTTCCAGTAATAACTCCAGCAAATTCTCCGCCTTCAAAAGGAACACATTCACACTTATAACTTTCATTAATTTGTGCAATTTGACCTCCGCCTGCTTCAATCCAGTGTTTTCCAACACACATATTTTGTCCGGTTGGATGAATTATTCCAATACAGTTACTATCTGTTGAACAAGAGCCTGGATTTTCAGGCAAGTCTGGCACAGGTCCAAAACAACCAAAGAATAAGCTAATTGATATAATTAAAATTAAAAGAATTATGATTTTAGATTTCATTATTAATCAACTCTTCATAGTTGTAGTCTCCAATGCTTTTTGAAAGAGCATTTTCAACCCGTTCACGTTCTCTTAACCACTGTGCATCAAGGGAATTTAGTTCTTTTTGAAATATGTGGAATTTTTCACATCCATATTTTTCAATAAATTTTTTCACAACATTTGCTGAATAATTGTAGTGTGGGAGATCAAACCCTTCAGGTAAATAGTATTGTTTTTCATCAACATCTGTGATAATATAATCTTCATTTGTTGCATCGTAAATGCCTTCTCCTTCGTACATGTACTCGTTTCCTGTGTAAAATCCAATTCCTTCATCAAGCCATTGTGGGTACCTTGGATTTGTAACTGCGTTGTGTGCAATTTCATGCATTAAAACTTCTTCAAATTCTTCTGTTGGATATGAATCTTGAATTACAATTATTCCTCCAGAATTATATGTAAATGAAGTGTCTGAACTAATTTGATCCGTGAAAAATAAAAATACTTCTTTTGGAGCTTTTTGTGAAGTAATATTTTCTGCAAAATTAATATTATTACTAACTCGTTCTATTCTTTTATCAAAAGGAGAAGCAATATGTCTTTGAGTTTCACTCAATTTAAATCTTCCAATATTATAAGTGTCTTCGTTTGAAATAGCAATCATTTGCTCACTATATCCTAAGAATAATTTTTTATAATCATTTAATATTTCTCCAGTGTTTGAAATAAGTTCTATTTCAACAACTTGTTCGGGATATGCAAATACTGCAAATGGATAAATGCAAACATTTTCAGCACAACCTTTTTGTGGAGCATAAGAATAACTAACATTGAATGTATTTCTTCCACTTTTTAAAATTGGGAATAATACTTTTGTATTATATGTTGTAGTATTTTGTGTTGTTAATGGAAGTGCTAATTCAAAATCATATTTGTTTGTTCCAAGAAACTTGTCATAAATTCTATCTCCTTCAACAAATTCTACTATAAAATTGTTAGCGTCTTTTGGAACATTGTACCCTATTCCCATTTTTTCTTCTCCTCCAGGAGCAAGATCAACATCAATATAAGCAATACTTTCAACATAAATTCTATTCTCATCAATTGTTACTTTATGTTTTAGATATGGGTAACAAAATGAACTTCTACAAAGTCCATGCGCATTAAAATCGCTACTTTTTACTTGAGTAAGTTTTTCTGCTAGGTTTATTTCTTTATCATAATTAAAAAATTGTTTTGCTTCACAAACTAGTGTATCTCCAGGAGTATAACCTTTTTGTTCGATAATAGGTGGCGGAATTAGTGAAGGAGTATTTATATCTTCATTATTTTCATCAACAATTTCACTTTCAGTACAACCAAAAATTAGTGCTGTGCAAATAAACAAAATAATTAGTGTAATGAGAATTTTCATGTTTCAATTAGGTCTTTGTTATTTAAAAAGTTTTTGTAAAAAAAAGAAATTAAGGGCTGCCAAAGGCGCCCAGATTGTGAACAAATCTTTTTGTTCTATTCAAGGAAAAATTGCCAAGGTTTAACCCCTTCAGGCATTCCTTTTCTTTTTCTAATTTCATTAATTGTACTTTCTTGTAATTCAGGAGGCAACATTTCGTACCCGTAGTACTCTGCAGTCCAAATTGCTCTACCTTGAGTAGCACTACGCATAGCAGAAGAGAATCCAATTAATTCTTTTACTGGTGCTTTTCCAATAATAATACTTGAATCTCCTTCCT
>JABHJM010000066.1 GCA_018691995.1 Candidatus Iainarchaeum sp. | reverse complement strand
TTGTTTTCGAATCAAAAACTTCGTTAAATCCTTTATAATAAAGAGTTGCAAATGCGCCTTTTACAACTTCTCCAAGATCATCAATATGATTAACTTTTAGTTTTGCAATGCTTTGTCTTAGTGTAATCTTTTGTGCATCTTCGCCCTTGTCAACTAAATTTATTGGAGTAAGTTTTGTTTCATATCCGCTAGCTTTTATAACAGCAGAAAACGTTGTTCCCGCTGGCAATAACTCATGATTAATTGTTATTGGGGAAGTTTTTCCAAGGGTATTAGTGTTTCTTGATGCTAAAGAGTTCCCATCTTTATACATTGAAACTTTTGCATTTGTAATCGGATTATCAAGCTCATCAACAATTTCTAAATAAAGTACTTTTTTGCTTTCAACAACATTATCATTAAATAAAATTTCAACCCTTTCGGTAGAATTCGTAAGAACAGAAAAACTTCCATTTACAACTTCTCCTTTTTTTGAAAAAGCATTATAAGTATAATCTCCACTTGGAAAAGTTGCTTCTTTTGTTCCACTCGCATCAGTTATTTCTGTAAAAGAATTATTCTTAGAATCAGTTATTCGTATTTCAACAAGCCCCTCTTCTTTTGTTTGCGTTTTGGTTTCAAAAATAACTTTTCCTTCCAACATTTGTGTTTCAAGTTTCATAATTATTCTTTCTTCACCTGCAAGAGTTTTAGTTTTTTCTTCATAACCGGGGGCAATAGCTCTAACTTGGCTCAAGGCACAAGCTGAAGAAATATTTATAAAAAAACCACTTGTAGGTTGGTTATCAAAAGAAGTTGTGTTCCCATCACAAACAAATTCAATTGATGCGTTGGTTAACATTGCATCTTGATTATCTTTTACTAGCACAGTTAAATTTTTTACTTGTGAGCTTGCTGCACTTAATTTGAAAATTTTATCAATTTCAAGGTCAATTTCGTTTTGATATGTTTTGTATCCTTTTTTTGAAAGATTAATATTTTGGATGGAATTACAAATTGTTAAGTTTACTTTTCCTTCACTATTGGTTATTCCATTAACTTCTTCAAAATCATTTCCGCACTCACTCGATAAATTTACACTGACTCCACTAAGGGGTAAACCAATTTTTGAAACAACAGTAATTTCAGCATCATATGTTTGGGTTAAGCCTATAAAATTTCCACTAAAAAGAAAAATAAATCCAATTAATAAAATAAAAATTATTAATAAAAATACTAAAAAGCTTGGGAAGTGGGCATCAAGTCTATCAGTTAATTTTGTAATTGGGATTATGTGGTCAATCGCCCCAATAACACCATACCATTTATCTTCAAAAAAAGAATATATACCCATTTTACTCTTTAGAAGAAGGTTTTTGCCATATTTAAAGTTAAGTTTTTTTAGAAAAAAAAGATTTAGATCTTTCTTATTTGTTTAATTGCCTTAGCAGCATTTTTTTGCACAGCTTCAAGTTCATGGTGTAATAAGGGTCTTAGAATTTGTCCAGCTACTACTTTTGCTGAACGTGCTCCGCCGTGAGTTCCTTTTTCTACTCTTACTGCATCAACAATAGTTCTAATTACTTGGGAGTAATCGTGTGCATTCATGCCCCTTCTTGTTAGTATTCGTTTAGCATGCATTAAATTAGCTTTTGGAACAAGCGATTTAACTTTTCCTAAATGTCTTTGGAATTTTTCAGGGTCTGGAACTTTGTGTCCACGAGGACTTCTTGTTTTTGGTAAGTCTGGTCTTTTTGGCATAATTATCATTATTATTAAGTCTTTTTCCATATTTAAATCTATTCTAAAAAAACTCATTTATATGTTTTTAAACATTCGCCTAGTTAAAAATAATACATAAAAAAATATTTTTGCCCTCTGGTGTAATTATGAAAATAGTTGAAAAAAATAAGAAAAGTGTTGTATCGGGAGAGTACCCCTCAAATTTACCTTATCAAACAAGAAGTGTTTGTCCAGAATGTAAAAGAGCACTTGAAGCAGAAGTTTATGCAAAAAAAGGAAAAGTTTACATTAAAAGAGAATGCCCAGAACATGGTGAATGGGATGAATTATATTGGTCAAGTGAAGAAGAATTTAATAGAGCAAAAAAATATGCTTCAGATGCACGTGGATTAACAAATACAAATGTTGGTCTAACAAATAATACTGGAAGTAATTGTCCATATGATTGTGGTCTTTGCACAAATCATCATTCTCACACTGCATTAGCAAATATTGCATTAACAAATAGAT
>JABHJM010000049.1 GCA_018691995.1 Candidatus Iainarchaeum sp. | reverse complement strand
TTTTCTTTTTCATTGCTTCCGCTATTACAGATAGATCTTGTCCGCCAAAGATAATTCCTCGTTTCATTTGAATACTTGGAGATGGCATGATTTCAATGTCAAAAGGTTGCATTCCAAATTCTTTGATAAGTCTTGAATAATCTTGAACCAAAGATTTTCCCCATGGGTCAACATTTACACTTTGTTTATCAGTTTTCTTTTTTTTAACCATTTTACTCATAATAATCAACTCCTTTTTGTTTTTAACTGTTTTGTGGGCGTTGTAACACGACTGCTTGTTCACAATATACTTTTTTAAACTCATTTTCAACAAATTTTTGCAAATCTTTATGGTGGTCTTTAATTGTTTGATACACTCCTGAAGAAACACCAAATCTTTCTTTGTGTTTGTTTAACAATTGTTTTGGAAATTTTTCTTTAAACGAATCAAAAAGGATGGCTTTTTCCCTACCTTGCCTATATTTTAGTTTACTATCTATTGAAAGTGCTAAGTTAACAAAATCCTTGTGTAAGAATGGAAGTCTTGCTTCAATACTGTGTGATAGTGAAAGTTTGTCAAGTCTTGCAAGTTGTCTTTGATACATATTCCTAGTTGCAGTCAACATTTCTAGTTCAAATCGATTTTGGTTTTGTATTTTATTATTTAACATTGCAAATGCTTCATTGTAACCTCCAAATAATTCATCTGCACCCTCTCCTGAAAGAACAACTCTTGTATTTACATTAGAAAATAATTTCTCCATTGCAATTGCAGTTGAAAATTGTCCTGCATCAAAGGTCTCCATCTTTTGAATTACTTTTTGAGAATTTTTTATTATAAAATTTTCTTTTATTTCTATTGTTTTCAATTTAATTCCAAATTCGCGTGCAACAATCTCTGCATCTTCAAATTCATTGTGTTGATTTGATCCAACACAAAAAGCAGGAATGCTTATTTGCAGATCATTTAGTAAAGACGCAAGTATTGTTGAATCAATTCCTCCTGATAAAAGCAGACCCACTTTTGTATCTGCTATAAGCATTTTTGAAACAGCATTCTTCAATGTTTCTTTTATATGCTTTTTTGCTTTTTTTGGGGAAATAATTTTTTTATCGTTTGAAAAATGATTGTAGATTATTATTTTTTCATTTAGTTTTCTGTTTTTTATTTTTATTTCAAGTGCGCTTCCTGGAAGAACTTGTTTTATTTGTCGAATAGGAGTATAATTTCCATATGGTTTTATGTAATTCTCAAGATCAATATTTTCAAGTACTGGGTTTTCTTGCATACACAAGTAAAGTGCTTTTATTTCAGAAGCAAAATAAAATGTGTCATCATATTTGTAATAATATAATGGTTTTACTCCCAGACTATCTCTCGCTAAATAAATTTTATTTTTCTCAAAAAATACAAAAGCAAATTCTCCTTTTATTTTTTTAATTATTTCAATTCCAAACTTGTCTAAAAGATCAAATAATAATTCACTATCGCATTCATATTCATTGTTAACCAATTTTTCAAGTTCTTCTATGTTATAAATTTCTCCATTGTAAGATAATGCTTTGTCATTTAGTTTGATTGGTTGAAAGCCTCTACTTGGGCCTCTAATTGTTAATCTATTGTGGCCAAGAGCCAGATTGTTTGTTTTGTAAGTTCCAAAACAATCTGGTCCCCTGTGTTTTTGTACTTTTAGCATTTCTTTTAGTAGCATTGCATTAGGACTACCAAAAATTCCTGCAATTCCACACAATTTACTCAAACTCCTTTATTTTTTTTAATGGTTCTGTGAGTTCTTTACAAAGTCTACTTATTTCTTCGCTTGCATTTTTTTCATTATTCTCAATTAGTTTACAAAATGCTGAACCACAAATTGCACCATCTGCTCCGGCTTTAAGAATGTCTTCTACATGTTCTATTTTGCTAATTCCAAAACCAACATACACAGGTAGGTTCATTTCTTTTTTCACTGTCTTGATTAGACTAGGAAGTTTTTTGCTGAGTTCACTTCTTGTGCCTGTTGTTCCAAGTAATGAAACCAAATAGATGTATCCTGAACAAACTTCATTTAGTTTTTTCATTCTATCAACTGTTGTTGTAGGAGAAACCAAAAATACTTGATGGACATCGTACTCTCTTGCATACTTGATTAATTCTTTTGATTCTTCTAATGGAATATCTGGACAAAGAATTGCATCAATTGAAAGATTAGAACATTTTTGATAAAACTCCTCTGTTCCAAAATTGTATACTAAGTTATAACTTAGCATTACGCTGATTGGAATATTGGATTCTTTTCTTATCTTCTCAATTATTGAAAAACTTTTTTCTGTTGTGATACCACTTGCAAGTGCACGATTATTTGCTTTTTGTATTACGGGTCCATCTGCAATAGGATCACTAAATGCAAAACCAAGTTCAAGTGCATCTGCTCCATTATCAATTAGTCCTTTTATTATTTTGATTGACTCTTCATAATTAGGATCTCCCAAAACTACAAAAGGCATGAACGCTTTACTTTTAAACATCTAAATCACTCTCCATTAATTGTGTAACATCCTTGTCTCCTCTTCCTGATAAATTGATTATTACAATATCATTTGAATCAAATTCATCTTTATGTTTCAAAAGATATGCGATTGCGTGTGATGATTCAAGAGCAGGTAAAATTCCTTCATTTTTACATAAGTAATCTAATGCAACAAGTGCTTCTTTATCAGTTGCAGAAGAATAAATTGCTCGCTTACTATCTTTTAAAAAAGAATGGACTGGGCCTACTCCAGGATAATCAAGTCCTGCAGAAATACTATGGGCTTCTAAAATTTGTCCATCGTTTGTTTGTAAAACATAAGATTTACTTCCTTGAAAAAAACCAATTGTCCCTTCACTTAAAGTTTTTCCATGCTTTTCTTCATTACCGCCAGCTTCAACACCTATTAGTTTAACTTCTTCTTCTAAAAATGCATTAAAGATTCCAATTGCATTGCTTCCTCCTCCAACACAAGCAATTATTGCAGAAGGCATTCGTCCTTCTTTTTTTAGCATTTGTTCTTTTGCTTCTTCTCCAATTATTTTTTGAAAATGTTGAACAATTTCTGGATAGGGGTATGGTCCAACAACACTTCCAATCAAATAGTAACATGTTTCAACATTTGCTAAGTAATAACGCAATGCTTCGTTCACTGCATCTTTGAGTGTTCTTGATCCGTTTTTTACAGAAATAACTTCTGCTCCAAAAAGTTGCATTCGATAAACATTAAGTTTTTGTCGTGCAACATCTTTTTCTCCCATAAATACTTTTACCGGTAGTCCAATTAGTGCGCCAGCAATAGCAGTTGCGACTCCATGTTGTCCTG
>JABHJM010000070.1 GCA_018691995.1 Candidatus Iainarchaeum sp. | reverse complement strand
AAGATTCAACAGCCCATTTTTTCTTTGGAGCTTCTTGTTCAACAACTTTTTCTTTTTTACAAAATGTAGCTAACTTATCTACAAAATTAAAAACTCTTTTAGAATCCGTCGAATAGTCTTCATGAGATAAAAGTATTCCTTCCATTTCAATAAAGCAAACTCTCTTCATAAATAAATCAATAAAAAAGAAGCTTTAAAAAGCCAAGCTCACACCCGTCAAACTTTTATAGTACAATGTAATACTAATGCTATGAGCACAGTACGAAAACAAATAGGAATTTTACTTGTTGGACTTGGCCTTGGATGGGGAGTTTCTGTTGGATTACCAGCACCTTTAGAATTTTTACAACAATATCTTTGGGCAATTCCAATAATTATTGGAATAATATTAATAATTAAAGATTAGTAAAAATAATTATTTTTCTTTCTTTATTAGGTCGCCAAGTTCAAATCTTTTATCTTCTTTTGATTCTTTTTCAGCAGGATGATAAGATTCAACAGCCCATTTTTTCTTTGGAGCTTCTTGTTCAACAACTTTTTCTTTTTTAAATCTTGAAAAGAAACCTTTTGATTTTGGAATATCTTCGTTGGCAGGAATTTCGGTTACTTCTTCTTTTTCAATTATCTTTGTTTCTGCTTCTTCTTCAGGAATTGATAGTTCATCATTTTTACTAAATATTGAAGATGAATAAATTGAAGAAGAATTTTTCTTTAAAAATACTCCAATAACTATAACTGCAATTAAAGCAACTAATGCTAAAAGTAATGTTGAATTACTTGCACTTGCAGCAAATAAACCAGCTAGTGGACTTTTTCTTGCTTCATCTCTTTCTGTAAGTAGAATATTAAGATCATCTTTTACAGTCATTAAAATTTCTTCATTTGTTGCCCCATCACTTTCAAGTTCATTAATACTAAGTTCTAATTTTGCAATATCACTTAAAAGTTCAGAATTTTTTTGTTTCAAATTACTAATTTCTGAATCTTTATCAGCAATTGTAGTTTCAAGAGCATTCACTTCTGACCTTAGAGTATTAGTTGTATTTTCAAGATTGATTGTTGTTGATTCAAGTGAACTAATTTTGTTTTCAAGAGATTGTTTTTCTGATTGGCTTAGTGGTTTGATAAAAGTAACTGAAGCTGATTGTTCATCAACAACATTCCCTAAAGAATAAGTTTTTGCTTCAATAGTATGTACTCCCTCGCTTAAACCAACATATGCAATTACTACTGTATTTGCATTAATATTATAATTTAAAACCTTTGAAGATACATCTGCAGAAAATATTTTACCTGAATGTTCAAATACAACAAGTGCTAAGTCCCCATCAACAAATACCTTCCCTTCTTCAACACTATCTAGTGGACCAAAATCAACACTAGTAGACCATTGACTTCCTTGAGTCAGTGGGTCTTCAACATTAATGCTAATTGCTGACACAATTGAACACAAAAGTGCTAACACTACCAAAACAAGAAGGCTTTTTTTAATCATAATAAAAATAGGGCTTCGATGTATTTAAAGCTTTTGGAAAAAAAGCCACCTAAACAAATAAGGGTTCTTTAAAATACTTTTTAACTTATTTTGGTAAATGATACGAAAAATAAAGTTCGAAGATAAGCAAATTATCTTAGTTGGAACTGCCCATATTTCAAGAGAATCGATGAAATTGGTCGAGGAAACTATTGACAAAGAAAAACCAGACGTTATTGGGGTTGAACTTGATAAAGAAAGACTTGAACAACTTTTAAGTGGAAAAAAATGGGAACAAACTAATATTATTGACATTATCAAAACAGGAAAAACATATTTATTTTTATTAAACATATTACTTTCTAATCTACAAAAACAACTTGGAAAAAGTGTTGGTGTTAAACCTGGAGCTGAGATGTTAGTTGCTGTGAAAAAAGCACAAGAAAGTAAAACGCCCGTTCAACTTTTAGATAGAAATGTTCGGGTTACTCTTAAGCGAGCGTTTAAAGTAATGAGCTTAAAAGAAAAATTAAAACTTGGTGGAACTTTAGTTGCTGGGTTTTTTGGCAAAGGAGAAACTATTGATGCAAAAGTTATTGAAGATTTGAAAGATCAGGATTTAATAAATAAATTAATGAAAGAACTTGGAAAACAAATGCCTTCAATGAAACAAGTACTTGTTGATGAGCGTGACCAATATATTGCTGAAATGATAAAACGAAGTCCTGGAAAAAGAATAGTTGCAATTGTTGGAGCGGGACACTTAAATGGAATTGAAGAAATAATTAAGAAAAATAAAAAAGTAAACATTAAAAAAATTACATCAATCCCAAAAAAAAGAAACTACATTCGTTTTTTGAAATGGCTAGTGCCTTTAGCTGTAATTGCAATGTTTGTTGGATTGTTTTTATTAAAGGGACCAGAAATAACTTTTGAAGCTCTTAAGATTTGGTTCCTTGCAAATGGAATTCTTTCTGGAGTTGGAGCACTACTTGCAAAAGCACATCCATTTTCTATTCTAACCGCAATACTTGTTGCACCATTTACTTCACTACACCCAATGCTTGCTGCTGGATGGGTTACTGCACTTGTTGAAGCAAAGTTTAATCCACCAAGAGTAATGGATTTCAAAAACTTATCAGGAGTTACTAGTGTAAAAGGATTTTACAATAACAAAGTAACACACCTATTAATTGTTACTGCACTTACTAACCTAGGTTCAATTATTGGAACAATTATTGCTTTACCTGCACTTGTTGCATTACTTGCATAAAAAACTTATTCCATTTTTGTTCCAGCTTTTACTGAATCATCAACAAAAGAGAGTTTATAATTTCCTTCTTCATTTATTGCACCAAGAATCATTGCTTGACTTTCTATTCCTACAATTTCTCTTGGATCTAAATTATAAACAAAAACAACTTTTTTCCCCTCTATTTCTTCTTTATTTGGATAATCAGGTTTTATTCCAGAAACTACTGTTCGCATTTCTTCTTCAAAGTTAACGACTAACTTATACAATTTATCTTTTCCTTCTATCTCTTCAACACTTTCTATTAATCCTACTCTAAGATCAAGTTTTGACCAATCTTCAAATGAAACCATTTCAATCATCTCTCCTTCTTCTTTTTTATGTATGGTAGAAGAGTACCTTTTTTTTCCGCTTTTTCAATTAGTTTCTTTGCATACTTCATTCTTTGCAAAGTCCCAATAAGTGCAATTAATGCAATTAAATATAACCCATATTCTATTACATTAAAACCAAAAGATGCTAGTAGTAATGCTATTAGAATTATTATTAATTTGTCAGCATGTTCTCCTATTGCTGGCCAATCATGATTGTCTGCAATTATAATTAATGCAACTCTTGGTTTTGCATAACTTGAGAGCATTGAAAATCCTAAAGCTAGAATTGCTGCTAGTGGATGAATTAAAACAAATGAACCAAGCATTGCAAAATCAACAAATTTGTCAATCATTGTTTCAAAATAATTTCCAAAGTTGCTTTTTTTGTTTAAAGCACGTGCAACACACCCATCAATTAAGTCCATTGTTGGTGCTAAAAGAAAAAATAAAAATGCTAAAGGCCAATTTTGTACAGAAACAAAATAAACTCCAATTAATGCTAGGATTAATCCAATTACTGAAATTATGTTTGGAGAAATTTTTAGTTTTATGAAAGGCCATGCAAGTGTTCTTTGAAGCAAACCAATTTTTCCTCTTAACTTAGATATCATAATAATAAAGATAACAACAAATAATATAAAAGTTAGTCTTTTTTATCTCGGATTTTTTTTGCCTCAACTATAACCACCTTAAAAGGAAGGCCCATAATTTCACCAAATCTTTTTGCAACTCCGTAATTGCTTAAGACCTCTCTTGCCATATCAACATTCATCTCTTTTCTTAATATTGCAAGTTTTTTGGCACGTGCGTTTAGACTAGGAGTTCCTTTTTTTGAAACAGAATTAATTTTTTTTGTTCTTCTTGAACCAACCATAATAACTACCTGGGATCCATCCAATGTCTTCTTGCAAGTTGGGTTTGTAAATGACGAGAAAAACCTGCTTTTGCTCTTGGAATTGCCTTAGTGTTTCCTTTTTTAAGTTCCTTTCTTACTTCTTCAAGAGTTGTTGCTTCAATTTTTGTTAAACCATTTCCTATTTCTTCTGGAGTGTGTGCATCACTTACTCCAAGCGGAGCAATACTATTCTTTAAATTTTCTTCATAATAATCAAATGCTTTTAGATTTAATTTTCTATAATATGCACGTGCATTATAAATTTCCATTGAAACAAATTTCTTATGGTTTTTTGGAAAATCTTTGTAATTTTTTCTACTCCATTCAAATGGGTGTGGACAACTAAGTAACGCATCTTGTTTTTTTGCCTCATCAAGTATTTCTGCAAAAGAAGTTGGTTCAATTTCTTTTTTCAAAAAATAAGCAATTATTTCTCCTTTTACTTTTCCATTCTCAACAACTTTTATTTCTTCACCAGGAATTAACAAAACCTTTGCTTTTTTTGCAAGTTCTTTTATTTTTCCTTTTGTATAAGCATTCATATTATTATGGTCTGTAAGAGAAAAACCCCAACTATTTTTTTTACATATCTTTACAATAGTTGAAGGTTTACTTAGAGCATCAATACTATAGCGTGAATGTAAATGTAGATCAAATAACATAATAATTAATAAAACACCCAAGTATTTAAAACCATTTAATCCTTATTCTATTGATGAACATTGAAGAAATTAGAGAAGATTTTCCTCTATTAAAACGTATTGAAAATGGGAAAAAAATTACTTATCTTGATAATGCTGCCACTTCACTCAAACCAAAACAAGTGATAGAAGCTGTTACCCACTATTATGAAAAAGAATGTGCTAATGTACACAGAGGTTTACATCTTTTAAGCGAAGAAGCTTCTATTAAATATGAAGAAAGTCATGAGAAGGTTGCTAAATTTGTTGGATCAAAAAAAGAAGAAGTTGTTCTAACAAAAAATACAACTGAAGGAATGAATCTTGTAATGTACTCGCTATTAAACAGTGATTTTTTCAAAAAAGGAGACAAGATTGTTGTTAGTGGAATGGAACACCATAGCAATATTGTCCCTTGGCAATTTCTTGAAAGAAAACATGGTGTGAACTTAGAATATGTCGAATTACTTGATAACTTTGAAGTGGATATGGATGATTTGAAAGAAAAAGTCAAGGGTGCAAAACTTGTTTCTTTTTCTGGAGCGAGTAATACTGTTGCAACTACTCCCGATCTTAAAAAAGTTGAAAAAATAGTGCACGGTGAAGGAGCACTACTTTGTATTGATGGAGCACAACTTGTTCCACACCACAACGTCAATTTTAAATCTTTAAATGCTGATTTTTTAGCATTCTCAGGACATAAAATGTTAGCTCCAACTGGCACTGGTGCACTTATTGCAAAAAAAGAACATCTTGAAAAATTTGAACCATTTTTATTTGGCGGAGATATGATTCAAGAAGTTGAATTACATAAGAGTACTTGGAATTCATTACCATATAAATTTGAAGCAGGAACACCAAACATTGCTGGAAGTTATGGACTATGTGCAGCAATTGATTACATTAAAAAAGTTGGATATAAGACAATTGATCGTCAAGAAAAATTATTAACAAAACTTTGTATTGAAGAAATGGAAAAAATACCAAGTGTTGAAATGTATTGTCCAAAAGATGTTAACAAACAAGGCGGAATTGTTATGTTTGAAAGTAAAAAATTGGCTGCTCATGAACTTGCAATGACACTTAGTGAAATGGAAAATATTTGTATTAGAAGTGGAATGCATTGTGCTGAACCACTTGTTTCAAAAATAAATAAAGAAGGTCTTGCAAGAGCAAGCTTTTATTTTTATAACACTGAGGAAGAAGTTCACAAATTTATTAGTGCATTAAAAGAAACTATTTCCCTACTCGGTTAATACTTCAAAAGAAATATCTTCATTAAATGATAAAACTTCTTCTAGTGGAATTTTTAAATATTTTTTTGTACTTATAGGGGCAATAATATAATTTAAATTTTCAAGAATAGGATCGATTATTACTTTTACACCATATATTGAAATTGGGGGTGCAAATCCTCTTTTGTAACCTGTTATTTTCAAACATTCTTCTTCATTTGATTCAAGTAAATCTTCTCCAATTATTTCTTCTAAAAGTTCTATTTGCACTTCTTTTCCAAACGGAGTAATTGTTAGAATTTCATCTTTTTTTGCTGAAATAAATAATTTTGTTTGAACGATTGTTCTTGGAACAAACTTTTTTTGTTTCAATATAACTGCTACTGGAGTCTCTGTTGAAAATGAAATAATTTCTGCCTTTAAATTATTTGCTCCAATAAATTCTTCTAACATATTAATCACTAAACCCTTTTTTCTTAAAATAAAAAATAATAGAAAAGAATTAAAAAGTAGAGTTTAAAAAAAATAAAAAATGCTGACCCGTAGGGGGCCAGCACAATAATTATTTTATTTCTTTTTTCCTTTTTTCTTT
>JABHJM010000016.1 GCA_018691995.1 Candidatus Iainarchaeum sp. | reverse complement strand
TTTGTTGTGCTTCCACTTTTAAGAATAATATCTGCATTTGCTGCTCCCGCCAGGCCTATTGCTCCTGCTGTAATTGCTGCTCCTCCAAGGAGTGCTTTTTTCAAGTTAGCTCTCTTTTTTTTGTCAACTAGATTTGGGTTTTGCTTTTTCATTTCTTCTGACCCCCCTCAAGTTTAGCAATCTCTTTTTCAAGGAAAGCAATCTCATCTTCTTGTTCTTTTATTGTGTTCACAAGTGTTGCTAAGATTGGTGTTGTGTCTAAATTATAATATCCTTCATTGTTTTTTGTTACTGATTCGGGAATTGCTGCTCCGACATTTTGTGCACTAAAACCAATGTTTATTTTGCCTGGGGTGTTTAGAACTTTATCTTTCCAGTCATATTTTATTGGAACAATTTCTCTTATGGCACAGTATCCATCGCAGTAATCTTCACAAATATTTTTTAGTCGTTCATCAGAACTTGTTGTTAATACTCCGCTTGAAGCACTTACAGTTCCACTTAATCCTTCAACATTTAAGCTATTTATGAATGTTCGACTATTAGCATTTGTTGTAATATTTGAACCAACTATAAATGCGCAATTATTATTAACAATATTGTTGCAACCTCCAAGGATTCCTGAGTTATAGTTTCCTGAACAAATTTTATTATTAGCTCCGCCACCTATTACATCGTAAGCTCCAAGATTACAGTTATTATATCCTCCACCTATTGTTCCATCTTGAGTACAATTAAGAGTTCCTCCTCCAATTACTCCATATAGACTTGAAGCAGTATTGCCAAGCCCTCCAGCCACTGTTGAATATATGCCTGAAGCAGTATTGCCACAACCACCATTTATTGTTGAATAATTTCCAGATGCAATGTTACATCTGCCTCCACTAACTCTTGAATAGCTTCCTGTTGCCTCGTTATTTGCTCCTCCGCTTACAGTTGAATAGCTTCCTGTGGCAGCATTGTTGTTTCCGCATCTTTGTGTTGAACCAGAAGCATTTTCACAAATTAAAGTATTTGAAGATGCTGCCATTTCTGAAAGGCTTTTTGTTGTGCTTCCACTTTTAAGAATAATATCTGCATTAGCCATTCCAGAGAGTCCGATTACTCCTGCTCCAATTGCTGCTCCGCCTAGGAGTGCTTTTTTCAAATTAGCTCTTTTTTTTGCATCCACTTTGTTTAGATTTTTATTTCTTGTTTTTACCAATTTCATCGCCTTCAAACTTTACCTTTTATTACTCCGCCTGCTTCATAACAATTAATGTTAGCATCTTTTAATTTTTCTTCGGTTGCAATTTCATATTCTGCCACCACAATTGTTTTAATTCCTTCATTTTGAATTAATGTAATAAAATCATCCACTGGATAATTAGAATCAAGTGCTGTGTTTTCTAATACTCCGTCATAGGTTAAATCTTGATAGACTATTAAGAAAGGACTTTCACTTATTTTTATTGCAATTAATGATTCCTCAATATTAAGATCTGCTCCAAAAGCAACTTTTCCAATTAAGTTTTGATCAACTAATTTTTGACAAAAACTAGTGTCGGCTGGAATAGGATCAGCTCCAACATATTCAGAAATTGCTCCTCCAATTGAGTAACAATTTATTTCTACTCTATGTAATCTGTTTTTCATTTCCTGTGAAGCATCAGCCGTTGCAACATGATCAACATTTTTTTCAAGTAATAAATTTACAATTTCTTCTTCAATATTTTCACCAATGTATGTGTTTGGAATCGCTTCAATTAATTTTTTACTTTCATAAAGTTGTATGTATGAAGCATCTTCTCCTTTTGCAGAAATTAAATCATTTTTTGTTGAACCATCAGCAAACACTGCTGTGATTCCACCAAGATCTAAATTCAATCTTTTTTCACAAGAATAATTAATTATTGGCGCAGGGGTTTCTTCAATTGCTGGTTGGAAACTAAGTATTAATGCAATTATTATTACTAAAATAATTATTCCTATTCCAATCATTATTGGTTTTTTTGGAATGTTTTTTCCACCAGTATTTGTAAGTTTTGCTGGTTTTGAATTACCCATTGGAATGTCTTTATCAATTTGCACTTTTCTACCCCATAGTAATAGACCTATTTAATATATAAACTTTTTTTTGAAAAAAATTGCTTTTTTTTAACGTTATTTTCTTAGTTGTTTTATTTTATCTTCAAGGTTATGGTATAAAATCAATTTTTTTTCTTTTGTAAGAGAAAATAATTGCTTTTCGATTAATTCATTTGCAATTGTAAAAATATAGTTTGTTTTTATCACAGAATCTTTTATTGCTCCTTCTTTTTTTGTCAGAGGGATTCCTTTCATCTTTGTATTGCTTGTTATTCCTGCAACGACAATGTTACCCAAATCTTCAAAGAGTACAACAGCGGGTCTTTTTTTTATTCCAATAAGGTCTGGAAATTGAACATTTGCTAAAACAACTTCTCCACAATTCATTCAAAATAGCTCCTTTAAGCTTTTTCCCAGATTTCATCTTCTTTATTATCCCAGAGTTCTTTCATTTTTCTTTGTTGTATTGAATGCAAGAATTCATCATATTGGGTTTGTTTTTTTGATTGTTTGAATGTAGACACCATATCTGTTATAAGTTCAGCATAGCTTTGTCTTGGATATTTTTTTACTTTTTTTAGTTCCAAAAGAACTTCTTTTGGTAGTTGTATTGTAGTAACTTCAACCATATAATCACTATATAGG
>JABHJM010000069.1 GCA_018691995.1 Candidatus Iainarchaeum sp. | reverse complement strand
TTTTGAAGAACTTGGACAAAAAGCGGTTGGAACAAAAGCTACATTAAGTGAAACAAGACAAAATGGCCAAAAGGTAGATTTTGTTTATTCGAGAACTGAGCGCGGATGCGAATTGGTTGAAAGAAGATATCATCGAAAAAGTGGCGGAATAGAAATTCAGCATTTAAAATGACATTAGTATAAAACGTCAAAGATTTCTTTCCCATCATTTTCTAACAAGAACTTTTTTCTTTTGTCAACATATTCTTGTATTTTTTCTGCAATATCAGGAGTTACATGTTTGAATCTCCCTTGCATCATCAAATATTCTTCAATTGGCTTTGCCTCGGGCTTCTGACTTAATTTCAAAATTCCTTTTTCTATTTCGTAAACTGGTGCTGCCCAAGTATCAATTGCTTTTTGTGCAATTCCAATAGTACTTGATGTTCCAATTTTCCACCCAGGCATACATGGAACTAAAACATGTAAAAAGCTAGGCCCATCTACTGCTAATGCTTTTTCTACTTTATTTTTTAAGTCAATTAAATTTGCTACGTTTGCTGTTGCAACATATTCCACTCCGTGTGCTGCTACAATAAAAGGAAGTGGTTTTTTTGGTTGCTGTTTTCCAGGAATAACTTTTCCTGCTGGAGAAGTTGTAGTATTTGCATACGGAAATGTTGCTCCACTTCTTTGTATTCCTGTATTCATATAAGCTTCATTATCAGTGCACACATACAAAAATTTATGTCCACGTTCAATTGCTCCAGATAACGAACCAAATCCAATATCAAAACTTGCTCCATCTCCCCCCATTGCAATTACATTTGTTTCTTTATCTCCTTTCATGTTAAGTGCTGCTCGCACTCCGCTTGCTACTGCTGCTGCATTTTCAAATGCACAGTGCACCCATGGAATTTCCCAAGAAGTTTGTGGATATGGACTACTTACTACTTCCATACAACCTGTTGCTTGTGCAACAATTGTATTTTTTCCTGCTGCTTTTAGAATATGTCTTAATGCTAGTGCTTCTCCACACCCCGCACAAGCTCTGTGTCCACTTGCAAATAATTCTTCTTCATTCATTCCTAGTATTGCCATCATTTCACAACCCAATCTATCTTATCAACAACTAATTTTATACAACTTTCGTTTTCACTAAGCTGTGTTTCAACTATTTTTCCTTTAATGAAAACTTCTTGTCCAAAATATTTTCTTAATTCATTATTTGGTTCTATTGAATAACTCCATAAATAATTCCCATCTGCCCCTTTTTTATGATTAAAAATAAATATCTCATTTAAATCTGAAGTAAAACAATCACCCACTGAATTTCCAGTTCCTTCCCCCAATGGTAAAACTACTAAAATTCCAACATCTTCAAATTCTGTTTCAGTAACATTTGAGATACACCCACTAAATCCAATTAAGGCAATTACCACAAAACCAATCAATAAAAACTTTAATTTTTTCATTTCAACCAAAATCCTTTTTCTCCTTTTTTTAGAGTTTCAAATACTTTTATAAGTCTCTTTGTGTCAATGTCTCGTCCACCAAGACCTGAAATAAATCCTTCAACTTTGCATTTTTCTTCTTTAAGAGCTGATTTTACATCAAGTGTAATTGCTCCTTCACTTCCAAGAGAAACGTGTCTGTCAATAATTCCAACTGCTTTCAAGTTCTTACAAGCTTTTCTAATTTCTTCTGCTGGGAAGGGTCTGAAAGTTTTTAATTTAATTAAACCTACTTTTTTTCCTTCACTTCTTAGTTTTTCAACAACTACCCTTGCTGTTCCTACACTTGTTCCGTTTGCAATTAATGCATATTTTGCATCTTTCATATCAATTAAATCAATTAATCCATTCCCATATTTTCTTCCAAATTCTTTTTTAAATTCAGCGTGAATTTTTGGTATTTCTTTTAGGGCTTCTTCCATTGCTACTTGTTCTTGTTCATGGAATTCAAAAAAACTATTTGGAAATGCAATTGGACCAAATGATTTAGGGTTTTTTGGATCTAAATGGTTTTCTGGTTTGTAAGCTGGCAAGAATGAATCTACTTTTTTTTGATCTTCAATTTGAAGAGGTTCATAAACGTGTGAAAGTGCAAACCCATCAATACAAACCATTACTGGTAACGAAACGTTCTCTTTTTCTGCTAATTTATAAGCCATTAAAATTGTGTCAAATGCTTCTTGACTACTTTCACAATAAAATTGTATCCAACCTTGGTCTCGCTCACTCATTGCGTCAGAATGATCATTCCAAATATTAATTGGACCACTAATTGTACGATTTGCAACACTCATTACTGCTGGAAACCTCGCACTTGAAATAATTGGTAAAATCTCATGCATTAATGCAATTCCATTACTTGCACTTGCAGTGAATGCTCGAACACCTGTTGCATAAGCTCCAAATAATGCACTAGCTGCACTATGTTCTGACTCAACATGGATCATTTCAGCTTCTAATTCTCCATTAAATACAAAGTCACTTAGTCTTTCTGGAACAAGTGTACTTGGAGTTATTGGATACATTGGCAAGACCTTTGGTTTACAAAGTTTTACTGCTTCTGCAATAGCTTCACTTCCACTCATAACCATTTTTTTACTCATAAAAATCATTTACCTTGCTCTTCCAACTTTAACTCTTCAATTTTTCGTGCAACTATTCTCTTGTGTGCGGCTCTTTCAAGATTTGCCTCAAGTCTTCGAGCACCCCACTTAGTCCCTTGTTTTTTTCTGATGGCTTGAGAGTTTTTAAGTGCCACAGTGAATTTTTTATTCAAATCTTTTATTTTAGGATGCATTCTCCAAATTCTCATCTTATTTCTCCTCCACTTTATGTGTTATACATTTTACTGGACACTCTTTTTCACAAATTAAACATCCTTTGCAATAATCATAATCAATTACAAAAAACCCATTTTTATCTTTGCTAATTGCTGCATCTGGACAATTCATCCAACATTTTCCACATTTAATACATTTTGAGTTATCAATACTTGGTTTGAAAGTTCTCCAGTCTCCTGTTTTATATTTTTTTGTTGAACCGGGTTCGTTAATTACTGCCCCTTTGTTAAATTTTAATTTTTCTGTAGCCATTTTTACTTTCCGCCTGCTAATTTGTAAACTTCTTCAACTGCTTTTAAATTTTTTTCAACAATTGGCCCTTTATGCCCCATTTGTTGTTCAACAGCTTTTTCTAAACCCTTAAGTGTTACTTCTTCACTAATTGCTGCAAATGCCCCAAGTGCTGCAATGTTCACAAATGGTTTTCCAATTACTTCAAGTGCTACTTTTGTAATATCAACACATTTTATTTTTGCTTTTGTATCAAGTTTTATCTCACTTGAATCTTTGTTTGAGTTAATTATTATTGTATCAGTTACTTTTTCATGAAATGATTGTAGTAATGTCGAGTCAAGGATTATTGCATATTCTGCTTCATACACTTGTTCTCGTAAATTAATAAATTTTCCATCAATTCGACAGTAACTTCTTACTGGCGCACCCATTCGTTCTACTCCAAAATTAGGAAATGCTTGTGAGTATTTCCCATCTTTATATGCTGCGATTGCTAGAACTCTTGAGCTTGTTACAGCTCCTTGTCCCCCTCTTCCTAGAAGTATTACTTGTTTCATAAGGCTCACATAATTAAGATACTTTTCTGAATAAAAAGGTAACTAAAGCAACGATTTAAAAAGCAAATTAGGACAAAAATCTTTCGGTTTTTGACGAATTCTTTTATTTTACTTTTTTGGGTTTTTTGATGAGTTTTCTAAATTTCCCAGCTAATTCTCCACTAAGATATGCATTTGCTTCTTGTTTAAATGCAGCATCAATTTCTCCAATTGGTCTATGCGATTTAATTACAGCTCCAAGATCACGAGGATTTTTCTTTAGTCCTTCTTGAAATAAGGCAGTAACAAGTTTAACAATACCAGGATCTTTTCCTTCAAGACCTTTTTGTAATTTATGTTGCCATTCTACTTGATATTTTACTAAATCATGCATATGTTTTGGAATTGAACTTAAATCAGAAAATTTCGCTATTCTCTTTTTTGTTTCTTTAAGAGTTGCTTCAACTGCTAAATCTGAAACGGCCTTTTTATCTGCCACTTTAATTCCTCTCTTTTTCATTTCTGCTCGCCAATCAGCTCTTTCTCCCATAAACATCGATCTTCTAAACGCAATATATGCTCCATTAGCTTCAAAAAATTTATCAGCATAAATTACTCCTTCTCTTGCAACTTCTCTTCCAATTGCATCAAGTTTTGGCATGGTCCCATGCATTGCCATTGCTTTTGTTATTGCTTTTGAATCTTTTGCCGAATATCTTTTATCAAACATTGGTTTCATATATTCTGCACCCATTGATTCATGAGTTTTTTCTCCGCGCAATTTTTGAGCAATTGTATCACTTGCATCTCTTATTCGATCATGAGACCAACCAGCAACTCTTGCTTGGTGAACTACATTAGCTCCTGCCCCCATTTTTCCGGCGTACATTCCAGCATAATATGAAACCCTTTGAACGTGACCTAGATTGTGCGCACTAGTTAATTTTCCTTGTTTAGCCATTTGTCTAAAGGCCTGTCGCATATATCTTGCAATTGCTTCTTCTCGATATTTTCTTTTTGCAGTTGCATTTACTGCTCTTTTTTTAGTTTTTGGAACTCTACTTGGTCTAACTATTCAAAACACCTTCTTTTGAAATATTGGCGCTTATTAAGTATATATTATTTTCTTTCCAAGCATTTTCTACTTTTTCTTTTATTCCTTGATTGAATGAAATCGCTATTCCACAATCTCCTCCACCAGCTCCAGAGAATTTCCCAACTGCACCTGCTTCATCTGCCAAGTCTGAAAGTAGAGTAAGTTCTTTTGTTTCAAGATCATTACTACTCCAATCAGAGAATTTTTTTAATAAAACTCTGTTTTCTTTTAATAAAGAAATTATTTCTTCTTTATTATTTGTTTTTAACGCTTCAATTAATTTTTCTGTTGTTGATTTAATGTCTGCAATTAATGTATCATATTCTCCTCTGTTTGTTTCTTTTGCTTCATTAATCTTTACAACTAATTCTTTTGTTGATGCACTATAACCAACAAATCCAACACTTAACAATAAGTCTTGTGGAATTTCTATTGGTTCTGCACGAAATAGTGGCCATTCACTTTCAAGAACTGACTTCACATCTTTTCCAGATGCAAGTTCTTCCATTAACCATTTCATATCTGGTTTTTGATAAACTAGTGCTCCGCCATAAGTTGAAGCTGCAATATCAAAACTTGAACCAATTTTTCCTTGAGCTGAAAAGTGTGTAATACAACCTAACTTGTATACTTTTTCTTTTGTTGCTAGAGTTGTAATATCTTCTCCGTGTAAAGCTAGAACTGAAGCTACTGTTGCTGCAACAATTGCTGCACTACTTCCAAATCCAACTTTTGCTTTTTTTCCTTCTCCAAGATCAACTACAGTGTCTGTTGAATTTGTTTCTATTGAGAAATTTTTTATTTCAATACCATTTGCGGATAAATAGTTTAGAGTTGATTCTATTGCTTTTCCGACGAACAAAAAGAATCCTTTTGCTTCATCATTTCCTTCAATTTCAAGTTTTTTGTCTTTAAAATTTGCCTTTACGCTAAAATCTGTCCCCTTAGCATCCAATGTTATTTCTTCTGCTTCATTTATTTCAACACTTACTTTTTGGTCTATTGCCATTACAATACATGGCACTCCATTCTCAAGAACACTCCATTCCCCGCTTAACATTAATTTTCCTGGTGCACTTATCTTCATTTCCATCAACTCCTATAATTTTGAATAACAAAATAAATAAAAACTATAATACTTCTCCTAAATCTTTAACACTCTCAAAAATATAGTCAATACCTTCTTTTTCAAACATTTCTTTTGTGGAATTTCCTGTTAATACTCCGCATGTCCTAGTTTTAGCATTTTTTCCCGCCAAAAGACCCGCTAGTGAATCATCAACTATTAATACTTCTTCTGGAATAATAGAAAATTTTTCTAAAATGAGATTTACTCTTGTAGGATCTGGCTTATCTGCTAGTCCACAAGAATCATCAACTATAAAATCAAAATATTTTTTTATTTCAAACTTTTCTAAAAGAAATTGATTTTGCAAAGCATTCGCATTTGTTAAAAGAACACAAATTATCTCTTTTTCTACAAGTTTTGCAAGAATTTCTTTTACACCAGTAAACAAATATTGTAGATCAAATAAATATTCTGGATTTTGTCTTAATTCTTTGTAAAATTTTACCATTTTGTCAATTTCTTCATCTTCTTTTGGAGTATTGTTCAATTCTAATATTTTTTTTATAAAATCTTTTGCAGAATGATATTCTGGTTTTGAACGAAGAGAATAATTTTCTTCAACATTAATAGAAAGAGTTACTCCATTTTTTGAAATAGAATTTTCGACTATTTTTGCTTGGCGAGTAGTATGTTTGACCAAAGTTCCCTCAAGATCAAACACTACTAGCTTAAATTTATCCACTTGTTTTCACCTAAAACAAATGTTCTTCAATTACTCTTGGGCCATGACCTGGTTTACATTCAATTATTTCATGAACCATGTTAAGTTTTGTTAATTCATCTTTTAATTTGGGCACGTCTTCTTCAAGGCAAATTACTTTTACTTGTGGTCCGCCATCAATTGTGAAGTATGCTTTCATCCCTTCATCTTGAAGTTCTAAAACTCTGTGAATTACTTGCATTGTTCCATCAGTCCAATAAATTACTGGTGGGCGAGTAGTCATTGCACAAGCATGCATTAGAATACAATTATTTTGTGCTAGATTTCCAAGTTCCTCAAAATCTTTTGCTTTAACTAGTTCAACCATTTTTTGTGCATCTTTTTCTGCATTAGTATACCATTGTTCAAAAATTGGCGATGTTGCTACTGATTGTTTCATTCCAGCACGAGACTTTACTTTTTTTGCTTCTTTTGAAATTACACAACCAAGAATTCTAAATTCTGGCCAATGTTCAACTGGGGCAATTTGTTCTGCAAATGAATCTTCCCCATCTTCTTGTTCTCCTTTATGCCAAATAGCAAATCCATCAATTAGACTTCTACTAGCTGAGCCTGAACCCATTCTTGAAATTTTACTTAATTCTTCAACGCTTGAATCAAGTCCTGCTGCTTTTGCTGCAACAAAAGTTAGTGCTGCAAGTCCTGAAGCACTTGATGCGAATCCAGCTGCTGTTGGAAAATCATTTTTTGAAACAACTTTTGCCTTTTGTTCTATTCCAGCTTTTGCTCGAATCAAATCAAGTTGTTCATGAACATTATCATATTCTCCTTCTCCAGTTTTGTATTCATCCCCATCTAAAATAAAGATATCTTCTGTGTACTTTTCATCAAATTCAACTGTTGTTGTTGTTTGTAAACCTTCAAGAGTTACACTTGTTGAACTGTTATATGGTGTTTTTAATTCTGGGTTCTTTTTTCCCCAGTATTTTGTCAATGCAATATTTGCATTTGCGATTCCACTTACTTTCATTTTTAATTCCCCCAAATCATCCTATAGTTGTTAATGTAATTTCATATCCTGCTTCTTTTGCAGCACTTGCAACTTTCTCTTGTAACTCTTTTCCTGGAGTTAAACAAAGTACACTCCCTCCTCTTCCAGTTCCAGTTAACTTTGCTGCAACTGACCCTGCTTCTTTTGCAAGAATAATAATACTTTCAAGCAAATCGGAAGAAACATCTATTTTTCTTAAAAGTTCTTGATTCTTTTCCATTAACTCTGCTAACTTTTCAATATTGTATTCAGCTAAAGCTTGTTTTCCATCTTCAACAAGTTGTTTGTATTCTTCAAACACTGCTCCAATTTCTTCTGGTTTTGTTTCATATAATTTTCGCACATCTGCAACTACTTCTTTTGTAAGAGCAGCTTTTCCTGAATTGATTAATACAATTTCAATTGGTTTTTGAATAGTAATATTTTCTATCTTATTTTTTCCACCTTCAAGGTTTTTTGCAAATACTAAAAATCCACCATACACTGCTGCAGTATTATCAATTCCGCTTGGTGTTCCAGACCCAGAAGTTTCACCAACATATGCTGAGTCATTTATTTGTTCTTTTGTAAGTCCTAGATTAAATTCATTACTTATTGCTTGTGATAGAGATGCTGCTGCAGCTGCACTTGCACCAACTCCGCTTGCTGGAACTAAGTCTCCAGCAAAAGTTATTTTTATTCGGCTTTCTACTTTTAAATGATCCATTATTGCAGTAATAATATTGTCATATTCTTCTGCTTTTTTTTCTTTATAATCATCAGCAATTGGTCTGTTATCAACCAAATCATATCCTTTTTCACCTTCTATTTTTTCAACAGCACAAGTAGTTTTTTTTCCAAGAGCACAAGGTATTCCTTCAAGCCCATACACTACAAAATGTTCTCCAAATAATATTGTTTTTCCAAATCCTGTTCCTTCTCCCATTTACTAACACCTCTTTTCATTAAAATTTTGTAAAATAAGGTTTTTAAATGTCCGGCAAAGTTACTTTTTTGCACTATAATGTACTAAAAGCCCCGAATCTGGAGAAAATACTGGTCTTCCAAAATTCATTCCTGACCCTTTTAATGCTCGAGAATAATTTTGCCAAGTTTTATGTGCTTCCATCACTTCAATTTCTGCTTTTTTACTGGGTCTTTTTCCCTGTAATCTTTTTAAGTATGATTCAAAATTAATTGGTTTTCCTGACTCAACTCTTCGATCAAACCATTGTCTAAATGCTTGTTTTTCTTTTGCAGAAAAATTAAGCAATGAAACCCATGTTGAAAGCATTTCTCTTGTTTGTGCTAACTCTGAACGTAAATTTCTTCTTTTGCCTGGACGTTGTGAAATAAAAGCCATTCCTGATTTTCCTCTAACAATTTTTCCATTATGTTTATACGCACGACCATTAATTGAAACTTCTGCTCCCTTTGGAGCGATAACTAGATTTGGGGCACGCCAAGTAGGGTGAGACCAATCCCAAAACTTGAATGATCCTCCTTTTTTTAACAATTTTTGAACTTCAGAGAATACTGTTTCACTTCTAGACATGTGGTGTAGTGCTGCGCCGCTTGTTACAACATCTGCTTCGCCAGCAAGACTTCTTAATTTTGGATTTTTAAGTAAACTTCCAAAACTAGCTTTGATTAATAAAATATTTTCTTTTGGAACTCCAAGTGCTAAAAGTCCTTTTTTTATTGTTGGAAAATCTTTTGAACTAACATCAACACAAGTAACCCTTACTTTTTTTCTTTGAGAAGGAGATAATTTTTCAACTGTGGGAAAAATTGTTTTTCCTGCTCCTGACCCAAGATCTACTAGAGTAGTTAATCTTCCTGCTTTATCATTTGCTCCGATTCTTCTTTTTACTTCATTTGCAACAAATTGTCCATTTCTTGCATTAGCATTTGTAATGTTTCGTGTAATATCTTTTGCCCATTGATCCATTTTTTGTTTTGTTCCAGCTTTTGCACTTGCTTTTAATTTTCCTTTTCTTGCGGCTGCATTCCATTCTGCTTCATATGCTTTTGCACTTCTTTCATATAACGCTTCTTTAATTACTCTTCCTGGAATATGTGGATTTCCAATTGCTTTTCTTACTGTTGGAATATGCCCCCAACCTTGATAACTTTCTCTTGGAACTTTTGATTTATTTCCAAGCATATGCGTTGGATAAGCTTGTGTTCTTGTTGCTTCAAGGTGACTTTGAATAGTTCTTCCACCCTTACCTTTTCCATGAACTACTGCATCCATTACTTTTTTTCTCATTACAGCAGAATTTGCTTCTTTTTTCTTTTTTGCAGTACTCGCACTAAGTCTTCTTGCATATGGCACAGGCATAATAATATTATATCTTTTGAAATTAATAAATCTTTTTACTAAAAAATGCAAAAAAATAGAGTAATTGTTATGTTGAATTCATTTTTTTTACAATGTCAAAGACCTTTTTACTGAATTTTTTTCCAAAAAATTCTGAAAAATAGAAAAAGGTTTTTATATGAGAATAGTTGTTATATATAATAGTGGTAAAAATGAGTAAGATGGAGATATATTCTTTTGTTGGAGCATTAGCAGCTCTTGTCGTCTTACTTGTATTAGTTGGATAAATGTCCTCTAATCGAAAGCTTTTTACGGGGATATTATGAACTTATTTATAACTTGGTGGACATATGACTAAAAATTCTCAAAATGTTAAGGGTACTGAAGAGATTATCCAAGCTCTTCTTCGAAATAAAACAGAACATATCTTTGGTTTTCCTGGCGGAAGTGTAATGCCATTATATGACGATTTTCTAAAATATACTGACAAATTAAGACATGTTCTTGTAAGACATGAACAAGCAGCTTCACATGCAGCTGATGCATACGCACGAGTAGCAAAAAAAGCAGGAGTTTGTTTAACTACTTCTGGACCAGGTGCAACAAATATTGTAACAGGACTTATGAGTGCTTATATGGATTCAATTCCAGTTATTGCAATGAGTGGAAATGTTCCAACTACTCTACTTGGAAATGATGCTTTTCAAGAAACTGACATGGTTGGAATTACTATGCCAATTACCAAACATAATTATCAAATAAGACACCCTAATGAAATTTCAAATGTGTTTGACAATGCTTTTCATATTGCTCAAACTGGTAGACCAGGGCCTGTTTTTATTGATCTTCCAAAAGATGTTCAAGTTAATGAAGTAACAAAAAGAAAGAAAACTATTATCCATAGTGGATTTAAGCCAAATACTCGCGGACATCCAACTCAAATAAAAAAAGCAGCAGATATGATCCTTAACGCCCAAAGACCAGTTATTTTAGCTGGAGGTGGAGTATTACTTTCAAGTGCTCACAGAGAGTTAACTGTACTTGCAAATAGTTTGAATTTACCAGTTACTACAACTTATATGGGAAAAGGAGTATTTGATGAAAGACATCCTCTTTCATTAGGTGTTATTGGAATGCATGGTAGAAAAGTTGCTAATTATGCTTTAGCAAATGCTGATGTTATTGTTGCAATTGGTTGTCGATTTAGTGATAGAATTACTGGAAAAATAAGCACATTTTGTGAAAATGGAAAAATTATTCACATCGATATTGATAGTGCAGAAATTGGAAAAAATGTTCCTGTTGCTTTACCAATCGTTGGCGACGCAAAATGCGTACTTGATGAATTAAACAAGGTAATTGCAAAAAAGAAGGGTAAAAATAAAGTTTGGGCAGAAAAAATTCAAAAATATATTAAAGAATGTAATTGTAACTTTGATGTTAAGACTAGTCCAATTGATCCAAAAAAAATAATGCATGAATTAAACCAAATTGTAAAAGAAGATGATATTGTTACTACTGGAACAGGACAACATCAAATGTTTGCTGCTCACTTTTTAACAAGAAGTAAACCACGAACAATTATTACGAGTGGTGGAAGCGGAACAATGGGTTTTGGTTTTCCTGCAGCAATAGGTGCAAAAGTTGCCGCACCAAAAAGCGAAGTACTTGATATTGATGGAGATGGAAGTTTTGCAATGGTTATACAAGAACTCGCAACTTGTAAGGAAGAAAACATTAAAACAACCCCTGTTATTTTTAACAACGCATATCTTGGAATGGTAAGACAATGGCAAGAATTATTCTTTGACAAGCGTTATGCTAGTACTCACTTAAAAAGAACTCCTGATTTTGCAAAGGTGGCTGATGCTTATAGTTTAACAGGAATTAGAGTTGAAAAGAACAGTGAAATAAAAGAAGCATTAACTCGCGCTTACAAAAATGATGAAACTACTGTACTTGATATTATTGTTGGCGAAGAAACAAATATTCTGCCAATGTTTGGACCAACTTCAAAACACACTGATATGTTCGGCGGATGTATACAAAATGTGGGAGAGTTATTTGATGTATAATGGAAATGAAAAAAAACACATCCTTGGATTAATGGTTGAAGATAATCCTGGAGTCATGGAAAGAATAACTGGGCTCTTTTTTAGAAGAGGATTTAATATTGATACAATTATTGTTGGAAAAACTGCTAAACCAAATGTTTCCCACATTATTATTTCACTTGAAGCAGATGATGCTACAATTGAACAACTTGAAAAACAAGTTTCAAAACTAATTGAAGTTGTAAAAGTAATTGATCTTGGAGAAAATAGTGTTGTAAGAGAACATTGTTTAATGAAAATAAATTCTGATGAAAAAACTAGACAAGACATTCTAAATTTTGCAGAAATGCATAAAGCAAAAGTGCTTGAAGCAAACCACACAAGTATTATTGCTGAAGTTGTTGGAGCTCCAGAAAAAATTGATATGTTTATTGATTTAATGAAACCATATGGAATAAAAGAAATGAGTAGAACTGGAGTAAATGCACTTGTAAGGAAAGGATAATTAATTTTTATAAATTGGAGGAATTTAAATGAAAGTATATAACGACGATGAAACTAGTATGACAGCACTAGAAGGAAAAACTGTTGCAGTAATAGGTTACGGGGCACAAGGGAGAGCACAAGCTCTTTGTATGAAAGATTCTGGCTTAAATATTATTATGGGACTACGCCCTGGAAAAAGTTTTGACACTGCAAAAGAAGAAGGTTTTGAAGTATATAGCGTAAAAGAAGCAACAGAAAAAGCTGATGTTATTCATATTTTAATTCCTGATGAAGTTCAAGCAAAAGTTTATGCGGATGAAATCGCACCTGCTCTAAAAGAAGGAAAAGCTTTATCTTTTTCTCACGGTTTTAATATTGCTTTTAAGAAAATTGTTCCTCCTACAGGAGTAGATGTTTTTATGAGCGCACCAAAGTCTCCTGGAACAGAAGAGAGAAAACAATATCTTGAAGGTTTTGGAGTACCTGGACTTGTGGCCGTTTACAAAGATGAAAGTGGACAAGCAAAAGAAAAGGGTCTTGCAATGGCAAAAGCTTGTGGATTCACAAGAGCTGGTGTTATTGAATGTACTTTTGAACAAGAAGCGTTTGAAGATTTATTTGGAGAACAAGCAGTACTTTGTGGTGGACTTGCTGAATTAATAAAAGCAGGTTTTGAAACTCTAACAGAAAGAGGATACCCTCCTGAAATGGCATACTTTGAATGTTTGCATGAAATGAAATTAATTGTTGACCTTGTTTATGAGGGTGGAATTGCACAAATGAACGAAGTTATTAGTAATACTGCCGAGTACGGTGGAATGACACGTGGAAAAAGATTAATTACTCCAGAAACTAAAAAAGAAATGCATAAGATCTTGGATGAAGTTGAAAGCGGAGCGTTCGCAGAAGAATGGCTTAATGAATATAATAGTGGAATGCCAAACTTAACAAAAATGCGTGCAGACTTAGCAGAACATCCAATTGAAAAAGTAGGAAAAGACATTCGTGCAATGTTTAAGAAAAAAGAATAAATAATTTTGGAAAAAGATTGCAATGAATAGTGAAGATATCAAAAACCTGCCAGCTGCAAGAAGTTTACTTTATGCAGACGGAATAAAACAGGAAGATATGAATAAACCTTTCGTTGCAATTGTAAATTCTTTTTGTGATATTGTCCCTGGACACATTCACTTGAATAAGTTAGCTGAACAAGCAAAAGAAGGTGTTCGAAAAGCTGGAGGAATTCCTCTTGAATTTAATTCAATTGCTATTTGTGATGGAATCGCAATGGGACATAATGGAATGAAATACTCTTTAGTATCTCGTGAAATTATTGCTGACTCGGTAGAAGCAATGATACTAGGACATGGAATTTTCAAAGGGGCAATCTTTATTTGTTCTTGTGATAAAATTGTTCCCGGAATGTTAATGGCATCTCTTCGTTGTAATTTACCAAGTGTATTTGTAACTGGCGGACCAATGCTGCCTGGAAAACAAAATGGGAAAGCAATTGATGTTAAAGATTCATTTAGTGCAAAAGCGGCACTTGAAGGAGGAAAAATAACTCCAGAAGAGTATGAAGAAGTTGTTTGTAAATCTTGTCCTGGTGCTGGAAGTTGTGCTGGTTTGTTTACTGCTAATTCAATGGCTTGTATTGTTGAAACCCTTGGAATGAGTGAAACAATGTGTGCTACAACTCATGCTACTATGAAAGAAAAAGCGGAGCAAGCATTTAACTCTGGAGCAAAAGTAATGAAACTTATTGAAAAAAATATTACTGCAAAAGATATTATGAACAAAACTGCATTTGAAAATGCACTTCACATAGATATGGCAATTGGTGCTAGCACTAATACAATGTTACACATTCCTGATATTGCAAAAGAAGCTGGAGTTGAAATTAATTATAAAATAATAGATAAAGTTTCTGAGGAAACACCCAATATTACAAAAATTTCTCCAAGTAGTGATTTTCGTATGATTGATCTTCATAATGCTGGCGGAATACCAGCTGTTCTTAATGAATTGAATAAAAAGAAACTACTTAAAGATAATAAAACAGTTGACGGAATGCTGTTTGAAAGATTTTCTGAGAAAAAAGGAAATATGATAAAAGATATTAATGAACCTTACTCTGTGAAAGGCGGGATAAGTATTCTTTATGGAAATGTTGCAACTAAAGGCAGTGTAATTAAAGTTGCTGGAGTTAGTAACGAAATGGACAGAGTATTTGAGGGGAATGCAAAATGTTTTGATGATGAACAAAGTTGTCTTGATTGGATTGAAGCAGGAAATGTTACAAAGGGTGACGTAATAGTTATTCGGTATGTTGGAAAAGCGGGGGCACCAGGAATGCCAGAAATGTTATACCCTACAAGCGCAATTAGTGGAATGGAACTTGACAAAGATGTTGCACTTATTACTGATGGAAGATT
>JABHJM010000067.1 GCA_018691995.1 Candidatus Iainarchaeum sp. | reverse complement strand
TTAGCTTTAGCTTTTGGCTTTTCTTTTTTCTTAGCTTCAACAGCCTTTTCTTTTGCTTTCTTATCGTCACTTTGCTTTTTTAATTCTTCATGAACTGCCTTTTCTTTAGCATCTTCCTTTTTCACTTTAACTTTTTTAGTATATTTTCCTGCTTCTATTCCACTAACAACAAGTTTTGAGTTTTCGTTTAAGAGTTTTTGTCCTTTAGGAGTTAATTTTCTTCCTTTTGGTTGTGCTTTTTCTAAATATCCACCCGCTTCAAGTTTTTGTACAGCACTTCTAATTACTTTTCCACTAGCTTTGTATTGATGTTCTTCTTTAACACCCCTATTTCTTTTTCCACCATAATAACTTCTAAGTCTTTCAGTTCCAATAACATTCCATTTGTATGCTCGGTAAAGAATACTTGCCATTCTTACATAAAACCAATCATCTCTTTGTGGCGCACGTTCACGATGTACTCCAGTTTTAACGTATTTAGTAAATTCTGGTTCTTCAATATCTGTCTTTAATTTTTCTGCAGTCTCTTCAATTAAGTATGCTATTGGTACATCATATATTCCCATTTTTTGCTCACCATTTTTTTCTTATTACTTATATGCACTTATCGTGCTACAAACCCAGCCTCATTTGAAGGGGTCATAAGTAATTATTTTCTTAGAAACAAGGTTTATAAAGCTAGGGTTTTGCTTATTCTTCCCAGTAAGAATAACTTACAAAAATAGCAGTTTCATCAATCCCTGTACAATTTCCTATATCTTGATAGGGAGAACTAAGATAGGTTGATTGACAAGTGGGTTCAATACAATCCATATCTGCACAACCATTAGGATATTGTTCTGAATCGCGAGCATCAACATAACAATAAGTAGTTTCAGATCCAATGCAAAGGGGGGTGCCCCAGGTTACGGCAAACAAGTCACAATCAGTATCATTTTCACAACAATATCTTGAAGAATAACTACATGTTGAAACTTGCGTAAAATCAAGATTAGTTATTGTTCCTGTCAAAGGATCAATTCCTACTTTTCCAGTCTCACTAGTTGTTCCATCTATAATGGAATAATTATACACTTCAATTTCCCAGCTATTTGTTGCGGTTCCGCCACTGGGCCAACTCGGATATGGGCATTGAGATTTAGTTAGGGTAAATGTTGAGGGGGAAAGATTTATGCATTTTTTTGACCCACACGCTCCACAACATCTCGAAGTGTAAGTTGGCCCCACCAATTGATGAATTGTATCTAAATAATTAGAAAAAGCAGGATTATTATTTACAGAAACTATTTTTCCAAATTTATTAGTAAAAGTATTTTGTGAAAGGGATCCATTGTAAATTAACATGTCTGAATTATATCCTACACCAGTTGTTCCACCATAACAACCAGTTATATCCACTAAATATTTTTCTGTACCAGCTTTTTGGACAGTCGAAATTTCGTTAACTCCTTTATAGATTACAATATCTCCAGCAGTATATGCTTCTTCTAAATTACTCGCATTAATTGCATCGCCATTAGGCCTTACTAAAACTTTTCCAATTTTACCAGTATTAGTGGGTTCACGAAAAACAAATCTTAAAATTTTCGAATCAGGAATATTTCCAGGAATAGTAATATTTACATTATCGTGTTGGATTGTAATTAATTGGTTTTGAGTTACAGAAGTAGTTGGTTGAGCAGGAACGCCATTAACAGTTATTATTGTGTCTTCAGGCAAATCATATTCAATTATTTCAAGAACACTTTGTGGATTTGTTCCAGTGTACATAAGAGTAAACAAAGTTCCTCGACGAATAAGTTCATTTCCCCTCTTAGTTGCAAATATTTCTTCAAGTCCAGTAATAGCAGAAAATTCATCTTCCTCACTTCCAGTTGTTTGAGTTTGTCCAACGCTAAGAACATTTGTTACTGCAATAATGACAATTGCAACCACAAGGACAGCTGCTGCAATAATAAGCAAATATTCAATAGCCCCTTGTCCAGAATAATTTATAACAATAAGATCACATTCTAGAATTTATTCTTTTGTATTGTTAAATTTTTTAACAAATCCGCATTTACAAGTTACAATAAAAAGATTTCCATCTTTTTTTCCAGAAACATTCATGCTAAAGCATTTTTTACAATAAGTTTTTTGTAATTCTTTTGGAACACTAACATTAACTTTTTCCCCAATTCGCTTAGCAAGTTGTAAATATCGTTTTTGATACTTTTCATCAGCTTTCACTGCAATTTCAAATAATCGATAAATTCTTTCAAGAGCTAACTTTTGTTTAGCATTTAATTTTTTATTCATACAAATTATTTAGTTAATTAGTATTAAAAAGTATTTTAAAAAAAGAAAAAGCAAGGTTGTTTCCAACCTTTAAGCTTCTTGTATTATTATTGCACAACATGGTTGTATTGCATCTCCTTCACAAATAGCTGTATCTAGGCCCTCCGCGTCAGTAATGTATTCTGCCGAAATATTAAGGATATCGTCTAAAGTGTCTCCTGTTAATTCACAGATTACTCTTGCTTTTGATTTTAAGTCAGTTGCGCCAGTGTATGTAAAATAAGAGAAGTCTTCTCCATTTCCAGAACTAGTATCAACATTAACTTCATACTTTCCTTCAGGGAATTTTCCATTGCCTGCTGCAGCAATAATAATTGAACGTTGATCAAAACCATCTGCAACAAAATTTGTTCCAGTAATCATATCATTGCTTTGCAAGGTAAATGATTGAGTAGTTGTTTGTCCACCATTTCTAACAGCTAGTAGTGCATTTGAAATATGGTTGCTTGGGGTTAGAGTAATAGCACAATCAGTTGAACAAATTCCACTTTCTCCAGTTTCACAAATTCCATTTCCACAAACAGGTAATTGAGTACATCCAAGTGCAAACAAAAACAATATTGCTAAAATTCCAATTATTTTTAGTTTCATTTTTTCACCTCCTTTTTAGTTTTCATAAAAATCATCGTCGCCTTGTAGTTTTAACTTTCTTTTTAACAACTTTTTTTCTCACAACTTTTTTCTTAAGTTTTGTAACAGTTTCAACAAAATTAGTATGTGAAAAATGAATAGTTTCTCGTATTCCTTCTGCAAGCCCAGGGCTAATGTGGTGGTGGGCTGCTTTTACACTTACTTGATCTAGCGCACCCATAATTTTGTCCAATTGCCAACCTTTTTGTGATAAATAAATTCCAGCATATGCGTTTGAAACATGGGCTCCGGCCATGCAAGTAAAAGCAACATTGCCTTTTGTTCTATTAGCAGTGGCAGTAATTTTTGAAATTAATTTTGGAGAAATAATTGGATCCATTATTGTTGGAATAACATGTACTCGAATTCCTTTTTTTTCAAGTTCTGATTTTAATTCAGGTCCAACATGAACTGCAAAAAGAGTTTTTATTTTTGCTTCAACAAAATGGCTTGTTGATTCTGGTTTGCTTCCAACAAAAACTTTTGAACCGGGAATTTTTTCTAAGGGCATATTAAAGAAACTCATTTGAGCTATTTAATTCTTTTTAAAATTAGAAATGCGCTCGCAGGGGCTCTAACGCCGCAACCCCTTTAGAAAAGGTGTTGCATCCCCAAATATGCGCTCGCAGGGGCTCGAACCCTGACGAAAAGCTTGGAAGGCTCACATGCTACCATTACATCACGAACGCGACAAAAAGATTTGTCGACAATTTGTACACTTCACTTTTGCCCAGTAGTACTATTGTTCAACAAAAATTTGTTAACAATCAAGTTACCTTTGGCAACTCTAATTATTAAACTTCTCTTAAGTTGCTTTTTTAAATGTTGACTTTTATTAAAAAATCCTCACAAATTATTATTAATGAGAAAGTCCTTATTATGAAAGGTGAGAGAAAGGTGAGTGGAACATTTATTGCATTTGATGGGCTTCCAGGAAGTGGAAAAGGAACCCAAATAAAAAAAGCTTTTGGATATATTTTTGACAAATCAAAAAAATATGATAATATTTTAGTAACAGATGAACCAACAAATGGCCCATATGGATTAAAAGTAAGAGAATTGTTCAAAAAACAAAAAAATGTTAATGATCTAAAAGAAGAGATATTTCAAACATTTATTGATGATAGGGCATGGCATATTGAGAATGTAATCCTCCCGGCTCTTGAAAAAGATTTTGTTGTTCTTTGTGATAGATATAAATATTCTTCAATAGCATATCAAACAGTCCAGGGGACTAATTTTGAAAAGGTTTTTGCAGCACATAAAGATTTTCTTGCACCAGATCTAGCTTTAATTTTTGATGTTAGCCCTGAAGAAGGATTCAAAAGAATCCATAGTGCTGACGATGAAAAAAGAGTTCAGAGTGATAATTTTCGTGAACTTGATTTTATAAAAAGCATAAGAACTTATTTTTTGGATCTTCCAAATAAACTTCCAAATGAAAACATAAAAATAATTGATGCAAATAAAAGCATTGGAGATGTTTTTTCACAAATAAAAGTTCAACTTGATACTTCTTTGCACTAACACAATATTTAAAAATAAAGAAAGCCTATAATAAACATGGATTATGACCGAATAATCAACTTTACTTACAACTGGTTTTCTCTAAGTAAACTGGCTTGGTTTTTAATTTTTTTCTGGTTAGCAATACCTTTACTTTTTTTGGTGCCGTGGGCAATTGAAAAACAATATTTTGATGGTAGTGTTTATTGGATTGTATATATTTTCTATATTATAATTTATTTTGGAATAATGCTTGGATTTGCTACTCTAACTTCAGCATGTTTAGGGCATAGAAAATTAAAACATCAAATTTCAACTAGTACGCGTTTTTTAGATACTATTATTTTAGCAGTTCTTGAGCTGTGGTATATTTTTGTGTGGAACATTCACAAAAGCCATCGATTTACTCAACTCTTAGTATTGCTTGGAACCCCATTATTATATTTTTATTACTTGTTTAATCCAACTGTTCTAATTTTAGCTTCTTTTGTCATTTTTGCAATATTATACTTACTTTTTGTTATTCACAATTCAGTAAGATTATTTTTCACAGTAACAATTTTTTATAATAAGGATATTTCTAAAAAAGAAGCAATAAGGGATGCGTGGGAATTAACTAAGGGAAGATTCATACTTACTTTTTTTGGCATTGCATTAGTAGTAGGGGTTGTGTTTGTGATGTTTGCAGTAATGGCAATTATTCTTGGAGCAATTGCACATATAATTTTATTACCACATTTTACTCCACTTGTTGCTTATGAATTAGCACGAGCTGTTGCAATTATTTTTGCATTAGGCCCTGCAATTATAAGTTATTATTTTGGAATAATTGAAGTTTATAATCAACTTGATAAAGAAAGAGTTTCAAATTCGAGAATAAAAAGAATTCTTACAAAAAGAATTCTTAGTCCAAAAAGAAAGGTTACTAAAAAAGTTAAGAAGAAAAAAGTCGTTAGAAAAAGAGCAGTAAAGAAAAAGAAAGTTAAGAAAAAAGTCATTAAGAAAAAGGGCAAAAAGAAAAAGTAACCCCCTACTATTAAATACCCTTTAACTCTATTCATTTCATGGATCGAAAGAAAAATATTTTAATAATAAATATTTTTGCAACCCCTGGCGGACTTATATCTTTTCTCATTGCACTTTTTTATAGTCAAGAAATTTCTTCTACATTTTTCTTTTTATATTTTGGGATATTTTATATTTTTCTCCCAAAACAAATTCTTGGATTAATTCCAACCTTTGAATCAGTAAAAAAGTATTGGAAAAGCAGAAAACAAAAAAATGCAATCCCGTTGTTTGGAAAAAATACTCGTTACCAAGATCAAGAATATGAACCCCTAATAAAAATGAATGTTCCAAAAAAATTTCTTTTAGTTCAAGGAATCGGTTTAGTTCTTTTAGTTATTGGAATAGTTCTATTTGCTGGTTTGTAAAAAAAAGTGCGACCGCTGGGAATTGAACCCAAGCCCCTACCTTGGCAAGGTAGAATCATAACCACTAGACTACGGTCGCAACGAAAAGATTCGTTGATGATTTAGACACCTTTGGTAGCCCATAATAAATTTGCAGTTGGTTTTGTTTAAAAATTATACGTACCTTTTTCGTGTTGCGAATAAAAAGATTAATGCAATAGCTACTGCTGTTAGAACCCCAAGTCCGATTAAAATCATGAATTCTATGTTGATTCCCTCATAATCATTCTTATTTTCATCTCCAGTAGTAATCTTTTGAACAACTTTAGGATCTTTTGGTTTTGTAATAACTTGTGTTTTACTTTTTATAGGATAAATGTATTGAGTATAGTTTTGGGTGGGAGTATCGATGATTAAAATATGTTCTCCAAAAGCATAATCATATTTTTCTTTAGCATAACTTTCAATACTAAATGCTTTTGTATTCTCTTTCCAAATTTTATTGCCATCAGGAGTGACCAAAGTAATGTTGATGTTTGCATCTTCATTTGTTAGGTTTGCTAATTTAATTTCAAAAATTAATTTATTTTCAAATGCAATAGGGGTGACATCTAAAACTTTTATTTCACCATTGTTATATCCCAAAAAAGGTTTTATTGTAAAATCAACAAGATAAGGTTCGTTTAATGAATCAAAAGTAATAGTTCCTTTTGCAAGTTCATTATCGTTTAAAGAGATATTAGGATAAATATTAAATATTACTTCTGTTTCTTCACCAGCTTTTAAAATAACAGATTTAATTTTTTCATCAATTAAAAGGCTATTATAATTTTTCCTAATTTTTATGGGCACAATTAAAGTAGCATTTGTCAAATTTTTTATTTTTACTGGAAATTCATTCCATTGGTTAGTTAAAAATTCAGTATTAGTTGCAGTTAGTGAAACGTGAGAAAAGTAATTTTTATCAATAATTTTTACTTCTGGAAGAGTTTGTGTTTGAAAAGTAATTGAAGCGTGTGAAGGGTAAGATGCTTTTGCAACACTTTGTGAAACATCACTAAACGAACCAAGTCTTATGTGTGTTGCATCAACAAATCCAGCTTCACGAAAGGTTGGGTCGCTTGGAATCCACCCAAATTCATTATGATATACTTCAAGCCAAGCGTGATTCCCCCATTCGTGCCCATCATAAGTTATTCCAATTGCAAGTCTTGTTGGGATTCCTTTTGCACGTAGCATTGCAGCAGCTAAATTAGAAAATTCATCACACACTCCTTTTTTTTCAAGAAGTGTATCTACAGCAGATTTTTGCATTAAATAATATTGATTAAATTCAGCACCTTCTGCATATTTTACATAATCGTTTACCCAAAAAATTGTGTTAGTCAAACTATCAAAAAAACTATTGCTTTGTAATTTATTTTTTGTTAAAGTTAAAATTTGTGTTGAGTCACTCTCAACTTTTTCACTACTTTTCAAAAAATTAGCAACATCATCGTCAATATTCCCAAGATTATAATCAGTCATTTCGTGAAGTAAGGCAGTAGTGTTTATTTCTGCAACAAGTTCATATGTAAAATCTCCATTATAAGGAATTTTGAAATTTACTTGCTTATTATCAAATTCATCTAGCGTATAAGTTGGAAAAATTGTTTTTCCATCAATATATAAAAGCTCTCGAATTACTTTGGTTTTTTGAAAACTTGAATCAGGAAAGGTAATTGTTTGAAAGCTTAAGTCTTCTCCATCTTTTAAACCACTAATTGTTCCAAAACCATGTAGTCTTACCTCGGTTTTAAGTCCAGCAATTGTTGTAGGATAAAATTCTTCTGCACTTACAATGCTAAGTACTAAAATAATTAGCAGTATAAAAATTATTTTTCGCATCTAGAAGTTAGGGGCTTTTAATATTTAAAATTAGCTTAATCCAAATTTTAATCTATTTGTTGTATAAGGTAGGCTTATATTCTTTTAAGCATTTTTTTTATAATGGAATCACATAAACACTTCCACATGCTTCAAAATAAAGAAGTTGATGAACTTTATGTTAGTTTGGGACTTCGAGCTTTTTCATTTGGATTAATTTCAGTTTTTATTCCACTTTTTTTGTTAAATTTAGGTTATGGACTTGTAGAAGTTTTTGTATTTTTTACATTTACTAGTATTTTTCATGTTATTGCATTAATACCTGCAGCATATCTTTCATCAAAATTTGGTCTAAAACACACAATAATTTTTTCCCAACCTTTCTTAATCGCTTATTTTGTTTTGTTATATTTTTTAGAACAATTTCCAATCCCACTTATCTTAATTGCTTTTTTTGTAGGGGTATACAGTGGAATGTTTTGGTTAGCATTCCATGCGGACTTTGCAGAAAATAGTGATAAAGAAGATAAAGGAAAAGAAGTGGCAATGGGGAACGTAATTACATCTTTACTTTCAGCAGCAGCCCCAATTGTTGGTAGTTTAATTATTGTTTATTTAGACTTTAGTTATTTGTTAATTTTTGTTACAATAATAATTACTGTGTCAGTGATTCCTCTATTAATAACTAAAGATAAAAAAGAACCAACTGATTTTTCCATTAAAAAGATTTTTGCCAATCGAAACAAACACCATTCTATAGGGTATTTTGGGTATGGGCTTTATGCACGTAGCTTTACTTTGTTTTGGCCGCTTATTCTGTTTTCAATTTTAGGAAGTTATGTTACTCTTGGTTTAATTACCACTTCACTCTTAATTTTTTCTTTTGTTGCAACAATTATTTTTGGTTCATTTTTTGATAAAAAGAAAAAGAATTTTATTGCAGGTTCAATTTTTATTGGAGGAATTATTTGGATAG
>JABHJM010000019.1 GCA_018691995.1 Candidatus Iainarchaeum sp. | reverse complement strand
TTTCACTTTGCTTGGAATAATTGCTATTGTAATGGGATCACTTAATCTAAAAGATGCTATTTGGTATGGAGGGGGTGGATTCATAATGGAAGTCCCTCAAAAATGGAGGCCAAAAATGAAATCAATAATTGAAGGAACTGCTTCTCCAAAAGGAGCATTTGTAGTTGGATTGATAGTTTCATTTTTCTTAACTCCTTGTACTGCCGGGCCATATTTTGTAGCGGGGGGAATATTATCTACTGTGTCTTGGGTAGTTGCGGTGTCATATTTGTTAGTTTATATGGGGATATTTATTTCTCCAATGGTTGTAATTACTTTATTGGCTTATTTTGGATTTGCTAAAGTTGAAGATATGGGTGGCTGGAGAGAAAGAAATCTCAAAAAGTTGCATTGGATCGCTGGATTATTAATGGTGGGAATTGGAATATTAATGATTTTATGGGGATTTGGAATTCTATAAAATAGTGCTATTTTAAAAATCTAAATTGCAATAACTCTTTTGCTAGTGGTAAGGTGAATACTTGGAACCTTTATAAGGATTTATAAAAAAAAGAATGCATGTAGCATCCTTCCTAAAAAATTTTAGAACTCAAATATTTTTCACCCCCATCTGGAAAAATCACAACAATTGTCGCATTTTTGTTTTTTGATGCGATTTTTTCTGCAACAAACATTGCTGCTCCACTACTTATGCCAACAAAAAATCCTTGCTTTGAAAGCTTTCTTGTTTTTACATTAGCTTGTGTTTCGGTTACATCAATTATTTTATCGATTTTTGTTGTATCGTATATTTTTGGAACAATTGATTCATCCATATTTTTTAATCCTTGTATATTATTTTTACTTGCTTGATGAGTGGCAATAATTTTTATTTTTGGATTTTTTTCTTTTAGAAATTTGCTTATACCAATAATTGTCCCACTTGTACCAAGTCCCGCAACTAAATGAGTTATTTTGTTGTTTGTTTGTTTTAAAATTTCTGGGCCAGTAGTTTTGTAATGTGCTAACCAATTATTATTATTTGAATATTGGTCCAAATTAATATATTTTTTAGGATGTTTTTTAACTAATTGAGCTACTTTTTTTATTGCTCTATCAGTACCCTCATTTTTATTAGTTAGGATTAATTTTGCACCAAACGCACGTATTATTTTTCTTCTTTCTTTAGATGCACGCGCACTCATAACAATTGTGACAGGGATAATTTTTCACAGCCCCAATCATTGCAAGAGCAATTCCTGTATTTCCAGAACTAGCTTCAATTATTGTTTTATTTTTTAATAATCCTTGTTTTTCTGCAATTTTAAACATTTCAAATACTGGGCGATCCTTTATACTTCCGCCTGGATTAAAACGTTCAAGTTTTGCATATATTTTTGAATTATTAATTTCTTTTACTTTTACTAATGGCGTATTGCCAATTGTTTCTAATATATTTTCCATAAAATAACCTCCTTTAGAAAATTAAAAACTTTTTCTATTTGATTCTTACGACTAGCAACAGCAACACGAAATAGAATTGATTAATTGTTGTCTTGTCATAACTTATATTTGATTATACCAATATTTAAATCTATTTAAATACAATCAATATGCCTGTGATGAAGTAAATACCTTGAAACCTTATAGGGATTTATAAAAAATTGCTTTTTTTAAAAATTTTGTTGTTTGAAAGCATGTTTTTATAGTTAGAATTGTATTTATTTGTCATGACAACTTCTAAAAAAACAAAAGCGCAAGGTACTCTTGAATATTTACTAATCATTGCGGTAGTAATTGTTATTGCTTTAATTCTTGTTAGTATTTTAACTGGTTTTTTGGGTCAAGGTTCTCAAGTGAGTGAGACACAGTCAAAGATTTATTGGTCGTCACAACCTCTTGCAATAACAGAATCAGTAACTGATACAGATGGGAATACTATTTTTGTAATAAAGAGTTCGATGGATGAAAGCATAACAATAACTTTTATTACGGTTGATGGTGATTTGAAATTATCTGCAACAGGCTCATACACTTATGGAAATATAGATGTTATTGGGGCAGAAGCTAATAGTGGAACTAGTAGGAATTTCGACGGTTTAATAGACGAAGTAATGATTTTTGATAAAGCATTAACTCAGGAAGAAATATTGTTATTATATAATAGTGGGAATGGAAGAAGCCTAGAGGAATAAGTGAACAAAAATGAAAAAAATTAACAACAAGAAAATTGCACAAGGAACTCTTGAATACTTACTAATCATTGCAGTGGTAATTGTTATTTCTTTGATTCTTGTTAGTTTGTTGACTGGTTTTTTGGAGCCTGCGGCTGGGGTGTCTGCGAGTGTGAGTAAGCTTTCTCAAACAACAAATCTAGTTAGTGTTACTGAGACTGCTATTGGGACTGATGGGAAGGGTGTTCTTGTTTTGACGAATAATGAAGTTGATCCGGTTACTGTTACTGGGATTAATATTGGTGGGACTGATTTTAATTATAATACGACTGTGTTTCGTGGGGAAAAGAAGACGTTTAGTACTCTTCCTCTTGGTGATGCTTGTAGTTGTAGTGGTTATGAGGGTGCAACTAGAAGTTGTGAAATTGTAGTATCAACAACTAGTAAGTATGGAATACAAAAACAATATACAACAACACAAAACGTGACTTGTACAAGTACTGAGAATCCAGCAGTAGAAACTCCAGCACAGCCAACAGGGTATACAAGTTATTTTATTTCTGATTGGAATACGTTAGCAGTTAGTAGTGGTTCGTCAAATGATAACCAAATAAAACTACCAATATATTCAGGAGGAACATACAATTTTATTGTTTATTGGGGTGATGGGACAAACGACACCATTACAATCTGGAATCAAGCAGAAACCACACATACTTATTCATCAAGCGGAACATACGAAATCATGATTGACGGAACCATAACCGGATTCAAATTTGACAATACGGGAGACAAACTAAAAATTACTGATATTTCCCAATGGGGAAACTTAAATGTTGGAAATGCTGATGGCTACTTCTTCGGGTGTGCTAATTTGAATTCAACCGCAACAGACGATTTGAATTTAAGCGGAACAACTAATTTGTATCAAATGTTTAGTGGCGCCACAATCTTTAATGGAGATATCAGCAACTGGGACACATCAAACGTAACATCTATGCCATATATGTTCTTGGACGCCTCATCCTTCAACCAAGACATCGGGGGCTGGGATATAAGCTCTGTGATAAATATTTATGGTATGCTCCGTGGCGCATCATCTTTTAACCAAGACATAGGCGACTGGAACACATCAAGCGCAACAAACATGAATGTCATGCTTCGCTCAGCAACAAACTTCAACCAAGATATTGGAGATTGGGATATATCAAACGTAACAAATCTGAGTAATATGTTTTATAACGCAACAAATTTCAATCAAGATATTGGAGACTGGGACACATCAAACGTAACAACTATGACTTATGTATTTGGGGGCGCAACAAATTTCGACCAAGATATTAGTGGTTGGGACACATCAAACGTAACAAACATGCAGTCCGTGTTTAGTTTTGCATCAAATTTCGACCAAGATATTAGCGATTGGAACACAACAAAAGTAACAAACATGCAGTACATGTTTTACAATGCAACAAGCTTCAATCAAGATATTAGTGATTTTAATACAACAAACGTAACAAATATGCAACGAATGTTTTACAATACATCAAGTTTTAATCAAGATTTGAGTGGATGGGATGTTGCAAATGTGTCATCATGTTCCGATTTTAATTCTCGTGCTTCGAGTTGGGTTTTAGACAAACCTGATTTAATCGAAGGATGTATCGGATAAACAAAATGCTTTTACCAAAAGAATAAATACATTAAAAAACATCCTTTCTCATGTTTCGAGCACAAGGAACGATTGAGTATTTATTGATTATCGCGATTGTGGTTGTAATCGCACTTGTTGTCGTAGGACTACTCATAGGATTTTTGAATCAAGGTTCACAAGTAGACCAAACAGCAAACCAAACCTACTGGCAAACCCAACCCCTAGCAATACTCGAATCACAAAAAAATGACAACGGCGAACTACTAATCGTACTAAAAAATAATACAGGAAACAACATAACACTAACACAAATCACAATAAACGAATCAATTTATGATATCGAAGATACTTTCCTAGCACAAAATGATAAAAAAACAATTTTATTAAATGGACAAACAATTACTGCTACAAATACCCCTTATATAAAATTGTCTTATACTACTCCACAAGGGTTAAACAAAACACAAACATCAAGCCAAACACTAAACCCACAAAACACAACCAACGATTTAGTAGCATCAACACAATACATAAACCTCATAGAAGAAAACTGCTTCGACTGGGACGACACAACACCCCACACCATATGCACCTGCGACGATTTAAACACTATTGATTATAATTCGACTACGTTGGGTTGGACTTATATTTTACAAAACAATCTAAACTTTTCTAATTGTGATTCAACATACAACACTGATGACGGATGGAGACCAATCGGAACAGAAGCAGCAAAATTTAGTGGAAACTTTTTAGGAAACAATAAAACCATAACAAACGTGTATGTAAACAAACCCGACACAGATTACGTCGGACTGTTTGGATATATAAACAGCAATTCCTCCGATATAAATAATCTCGGAATGATAGACTCAAACATCACTGGACAAAATTATGTTGGGGGAATAAACGGAAGAAATGGAACCGTAAACAACTCATACAACACAGGAACAACAAACGGAACAGGAAGCCGCACAGGAGGAATAAACGGCTCCAGCGGAACAATAAACAATTCTTATAATACAGGAATAGTAAACGGAACAAACTACACAGGAGGAATAAATGGAAATGGTGGAACAATAAACAACTCATACAACACAGGAACAACAAACGGAACACAATACGTTGGAGGAATAAACGGGGCTAGCGGAACAATAAACAACTCATACAACACAGGAACAACAAACGGAACAACATACATAGCAGGAATAAATGGGATCCAAGGAACTACAAATAATTCATATAATACTGGAACAATAACTGGAACCGGAAACAACATAGGTGGAATAAACGGCGGATATGGAACAGTAAACAATTCCTATAATCTTGGCAACATAAAAGGAGCAAGCAATGTCGGCGGAATAATAGGCTATTTTGCTGCTGAAAAATCAGTTATCAATTCATTTTCAACTGGCTCATTAAAAGGAACATCTTCATCAACTAACTTTGGGACAATTGGTTATGATGGTGGTGGAACAATTACGAATATTTATTGGTATGACTCAAATAGTATAGATAGCGCTAGCCCATCAGAATGCATCCAAGGAGGAAGTACGAATTGTACTTATTTAGACGATACAAATTATACACAACTATTTACTTCAACCACAGACATTTATGACACTGCCCCTGCGTGGGATGGTAATTGGGTTTGGAGTGGTTCAGCTTATCCGACTTTGAGTTGGGAATAGAGAATAAAAATTAATAAACATGGGCGTTTACAATCTAATTGGGATAATAAATGGTTAAAAAAACATCTTGGCTGAAACAAGACAGCATTGAGGGGCTTATTCCCCATGCAAAAGAAATGGCTGAGTATATTCTCAAAAAAAGGTTTAAGTTAGTGTTAGTTGGGGGTGTGAGTGCACAAACCGCTGCTTATATGGTAAAAGCTGTTTTAAAAGAAAAAGGCGTTCCAATAGAAGCAATGCCAACATTTCTAACACTTGGGCGAGCTAATTTAAAACAAAGAATGCCTGAAAGAACTGGTGGAGTATATTTAACTCCTAAAGATATTGCAAATTTTTTAAGAAAAAAATATCCACATCAAATAAAAAACACAAATCAAAAACTATTTATTTTAGAAGAATCTATTGAAAGCGGTTATGCTATGACTAAACTCAAAAAAGCAGTAAAACTTCTTGGATTTAAAAAAGTAAAAACTGGGGCGCTTACAGTAAATCCTGATAAAAAATTATTTTTACGAATTAATTTTGTTGGAGCATACTATAGAACTCTAACTTGTCTTTGGGGAAGGCGAAGGGATGCTTTGTCAGAAAGAAAATTAAACAAATTAAGAGAAACCAGAACAAGGATAAGAAAAGCAGTAAAAAAACCATAAAATATTAATAGAAAAAGAAAGACTTTTATAATTGGAAAAACATTTAGTCTAAACATCTAAATATCTTTAATTTAATTGCTTGTGATGAAGTAAATATCTTGAACCCTTATAGGTATTTATAAAATCTATTTTTTATAATTTGAGTATGGTTAAAGAAATAGGTTGGGAAAAAATTATTTCTAATTATGATTCTCCAACAATTACAAAGGAGGATTTGCTTTTACCATACTTCTCCGAACTGAAATATTCTAGGCCAATATTAGATATTGGTTGTGGCAATGGTTTATTTGCAAATCTGTTATCCCAAAAACATAAAGTTATTGGTTTGGACGTTCATGAAAGAGAATTTGATAAATTTAAATATATTAAGTCAGATGCCAAAAGCATTCCTTTGGAGGATTCTTCTGTTGGAGACATTTTATTGATTAATGTGTTTTCGTGTGTTGGAGATTTAGAAAAAATAACTAAAATATTAAAAGAAGTAAAGCGAGTAAAAAAAGAAAGTTCAAAAGTTTATGTTGTTGATACTCCGGAAGAATTTGCTGAAAAAGAAATTTCAAATGAAATATTTGAAACAAAAATCCTTGGAAAACAAAGAGTTAAAATTAAAGCTAAGAAAGTTGACGGTTCATTTATTGAATTTGAAGATAATGTTATTTTGTACGATGATTTTAAAGAATGTGTTTCTAAGGCAGATATGGAAATTATTGGTACTAAAGATTTTATTCATCTAAAAGTTGGAAAGCAAATTTACAAGTTGTGGGTGCTTCAATAGCACTATTTTAAAAACTTAAATATTCCCAATTCTAATGCCCATGATGAAGTAAATCCCTGCTGATTTGTGATGATTTAATCCAACTCTGAGGCACTTAATTTTTTAATATCTTCTAAATAATATTGTTTGTATGAGAAATGCTACTTTGTTACTTGTTATTAAAGAAGACAAGATTCTTCTTGGGATGAAAAAAAGAGGATTTGGGGAAGGTAAGTGGAATGGTTTTGGTGGAAAAGTAAACACTGATGAATCAATTGAAGAAGCAGCTGCACGTGAAATGGAAGAAGAAGCAGGAATTATAATTGATAAAAACAAAATGGAAAAATGTGCAGAATTAAATTTTACTTTTCCATTTGTTCCAAAAGAAAAAGCATTTGACCAATTAGTTCACGTTTTTGTTGTAAAAGAGTGGGAAGGAGAACCAAAAGAGAGTGAAGAAATGCTTCCAAAGTGGTTTTTGAAGAATGAATTGCCATATGAGAGTATGTGGAATGATGATGCAATATGGTTACCAAAAATTTTGAATGGGGAAAAGTTAAAAGCAGATTTTGTTTTTGATAAGGATAATGAAACAATTGCAAAACATACTTTAAGTGAGTTCTAAGTTATTTTTGCATCCATTTATAGTTTTTTTCTTCTAAATATTTATCAACATCTTCAATTGTTCTAAATATTTTTTGATGATAATTATTAGAATTTTTGATACAATCCTTATTGCTATGTTCTCTGCAAACAAAAGGTCTTTTTTCATAAATTTTACATCGCCAGTTTTTATCAAGGTGTTCACAATCACTTGCAAATTCAACTAACCAATCATTTTCATGATCCTTATACACATTAGTATTTTTATGACATACAAGCCATTTAATTTCATCAAAGTCTTCTTTAGTTCTTGGAGTGTCAATTGAAACAGCTACTTCGCGACAACATAGTGCATCACAGTCAAAACAAATGTTTTTTTCGCTTTTCATTTAATTCACTTTAATTTGTTTTTCTTTTTGAATTAAAAACTAGAGATTTTATTTCTTCTTCCATAGGATCATTTTCTTTTCCAAAAAAAGTTTTTGCTTTCATTTTTGGATTTTTTAGTTCATCAATCTGTTGTTCAAGAACACTTATTCTAAAATCAACTTGTTCCATGTCAACAGTTTTATCATTACCAATTTTTATTTCAGCCATTTCACTAACTGCTCTTTCAAGATTAGCAACTCGTTCATTAACAAGTTCAAGTTTTCTATTATTAGCTGAAATATTCCCAGCAACCATTGCATTTTTTTCATGAACTGATTCCATTTGTGTAATAACTTCAGGAACAACGATTGTGCTTGTAGCTTGTGCCACAGGTTCACTAAAATAATGTGGTTTTTTGTCTTTGTTTAATGATCTAACAAATACATTTGCAACTATTAATGTTGCAATTATTGCAATCAAAGCTATGATAATCAATTCGTTCATTATAATCTTCGCGTAGTAAAGGCTTTTAAATCTAAACCAAATCATTCAAATAATTTAGTATAGTTCGCTTCTTGTCGTTTTTCAATCAGCCCAATTTCTATTTCTTTTAAACTAGCAACCTTATTTGCAATGCTAATAATATCATCTGACATAGCTTTCTTTCCATCAAAACGTATTGGACTATCAGTTTCAAGTAATAAATTCTCTATTGGAAATTCCGATATATTTCGTTGCACTTGTTCATTAAATAAAACACTCATTCCAACTCCAACAAACCAATTATTGTTAGCAGCTCGCAACATTAATTTTTTAGAATCAACAAAACTATGCAACAAAACTTTTTCACAATCCTCTTTTTCCAAAGTTTCAATCACTTGTCTTTGAGCATACCTTGAATGAATAATAAGGGGTTTATCATATTTTTTTCCAAGTTCAATAAATCGAATAAAAATATCTTTTTGTTTTTCTTTATCCTCATCAGTTTTACAATACTTATAATCCATTCCAACTTCTCCAATTGCTTTTACTTCTTTTATATGTTTTTCAAAAAAACCAAAAGCTCTATCTAATTCTTTCTCTTCAAGCTCCATTGCATCAAGTGGATAAAGCCCAATTGCTGCTTTTATTTGTGGGAATTTTTTTGAAAGTAATAAATTTTGTTTATTTGATTCAAAAGAAGTAGAACAAGAAATAATTTCATCAACATTTTTATCTTTAGTGCGTTCTAACATTTCTTCCAATTCTTTTTTTGTTAGCATATTTATGTGTGCATGACTATCATAAAACATTTTGATCATTAACGTTATCTTGTGAAGTAATAAAAAACATTTGTTTCTTTTTTTGGTATGGTTTTTGTTACAAAAGTAGGGTTTTGGTTTTTACTTTGCGTAATTCTAATTGGTTTGTTATTTGTAGGCACAGTAAGGGATGACGCATGGTTTTCTTTTGCAGATTTTGAACAATTAATTCCAAGTAATTCTGATAGTGAGTATGAAGCAGAAGTATTTTTTTGCCCAGAAGACAATTGTTCGATGGAATTAATTTCTCACATTGACTTAGCTAATGAAGAAGTTGTAATAGCAATTTATTCGTTTACACTTGATAATGTTTCAGAGGCTTTGATTAGAGCAAGAGAAAGAGGAGTTTCAGTTAGAGTAGTTTTTGATTATTTACAAGCAAGTAACCAATATAGTGAGGATGAAAAACTTTCTCATGGCGGAGTTGCAATTAAAATAAAAGATGGGTCTGGATTTATGCATAATAAGTTTGCTGTAATTGATAGAAAAAAAGTTTTAACAGGCTCTTTTAATTATTCTAAAAATGGTGACACAAAAAATGATGAAAATTTAGTTCTAATTATTAGTGAAAAAATTGCAAAACAATATGTGGCAGAATTTGAAGAAATTTGGGAAGAAGCGAGTGAATAAAATGGAAGTATACAAGGCAGCAGAAGATTCCTGGTTATTAAAAGAAGCCATTCTTGCAGAAGATTTGAAAGGAAAGAATTGTCTGGATATGGGAACAGGTAGTGGAATACAAGCAATGGCAATGCTTGAGGGGGGAGCAAAAAATGTCACTGCAGTTGATATTAATCCTAATGCAATTAAAGCATCTAAAAAAAAGAATTCAAACGTGGATAATATTACTTTTTTTGAAGGAGATTTATTCAAGTTTCTACATAACAATCCTGCTGAAAAGTTTGATTTAATTGCATTTAACCCACCCTATGTTCCAAGTGAAGAAATAAAGTGGAAAGATACTGATGGTGGAGAAAGAGGAAGAGAAGTAATTGATGTATTTTTAGAAGAATTTGAGAGAGCGTTAGCAAAAAAAGGAGTTTTGTTACTTTTAGTATCATCACATAATAATGAAAAAGAAATTATGGGTGTGTTAAATAAAAAGGGTTTTGTTTCACAAATTATACTGGAGAAAAAGTTATTTTTTGAAAAACTTTTTGTCATAAGGAGTGAGAGATAATGCCAACAAATGTACCAATTGAATTTCAAGAAGCAGAAGCAAAATTTGATGCCGCATCAACAGATGAAGAACGTTTAGCTGCACTAATTGAAATGAAATCAAATGCTCCATCACACAAAGGTGCTGAAAAATTACGTTCAGAAATTAATAAAAAAATTGCAACTCTAAAATCAAAAGTTGAAAGATTAAAAACATCTTCAACAAAAAAAGGTAGCGCCCCCACAATGTATGTTAAAAAAGATGGAATCGGACAAATTGTAATTATGGGTATGCCAAACACAGGAAAGAGTTGGTTACTAAATAAATTAGTTGGAAAAGTATTAGCAGAAGAAGCAGATTATGAATTCGCAACATTTGAACCAGTTCCAGGGATGGCTCCCTATGAAGGAGGGTCACTTCAAATGGTAGAACTTCCAGCAATAGTTGAAGGTTCTTCAAAAGGACGTGTACAAGGAAAAGAAATTATTTCACTAGCAAGAAATGCAGACTCAATTATTATTCTTGGAAAAAAAGAACAAAGGGATATTGTAGCAAATGAATTAAAAGAATCAAAAATATTTTTGAACAAATCAAGACCTCCAATTGAAGTCAAAGTTTCAACATTTCGCGGAATTCAAATTTCAGGAAAAGAACATCTTGGATTTAGTGAAGAAAAATTAATTGAATATTTAAAAAATACAGGGTTTGCAAATGCTACAGTAATAATTACTGGAAAAATTGAAACAATTGAAGATGTTATTGAGGCACTTGATAATAGTATTGTTTACAAAAAAGCATTGTTTTTAGATGCAAGAAATGTAACTGATGCATTGTTGCCTGAATTAAAAGATCACATTTTCACAACTCTAAATAAAGTTTTAGTGTATACAAAAAAACCAGGGAAAGATGTTGAAATGGTTGATCCAATGGCATTAGTAAAAGGAGCGACACTTGAGGATTTAGCAAAACATTTACATAAAGATTTTGCAAAAAAATTAAAGTTTGCAAAAGTTTGGGGTAGTACAAAATTCCCAGGTCAAAGAGTGGGGCCTGATTTTGAATTACAAAATAAAGATGTTGTTGAAATTAACATTTGAATTTATTTTTCTTCTTCACCTTTTTCTTTAGTTCCTTTTAATCCACTTTTGTTATCTTTTTTTGAACCCATATACAAAAATATTGCAGCAGCAAGGATTATGATTCCAACAATTCCAAGCAATAATTTGCTGTCGGTTTGAGCAAAGTCAAAATCATATTCTTCTTCAAAATAATGTGGTCCATTTATATCAAAATATCCATAAGATAAAATTATTTTTTGTGTTCCAAGAGCTTCAATGGGAGGGTATACCTCAAAAGTTCCAGTTACTGTTTCTTCAGCTTCAATTTTTTCAAAAAATAAAGGGGGGGTTTTTACTTCAAAACCATTTGGAACTTTCATTTCAAAAGCAACATTGTAAAGTGGTTCTTTTGTATAATTAACCATTTTTACACTGGTTGTTATTACTTCCCCAGTGCTTGTTGTATTTTTCTTTGTTTCACTTTCAATAAATATAGGTTTCTCTTCAATTTTTACTCTTCCAACAAAAGCATATTGTGCTTCTCCTTCTTGATCTAAATTGTAATACCCATAAATTAGTCCTTCAACTTCTTTAGTATCTTTTGCTTTTATTCTTATTTTCAAAACTTCTTTTTCATAAGGTTTTATTGGGCCAAATTCTTGTAAGATTATTTTTTCATCAGATTCAAGAAATTTAATATTATCAGTTGATTCAAGTCGCAAATAATCAGTAACTTCAAAATTATTGTCATTATAAATTGTAACTTCTAGAAATGCAACTTCATTTTTTGTGATTGATTCTTTATCAATTGAAGGTCCGAACAAAACATTTGCATTAACCATGCTTATGCATAAAATTAGAAACAATGCGACAAGCACATAACTAATATTCTTGCGGTTTGTATTCTTCATATTCACCATATCCTTCTTCTTTTCCTTTCTTTTTTCGTATAACTTTCTCAAATATAAATACACCGACAAATATTACAATTAATACTATTACAATTTGAAATATTAATTCTTGCGAATTAGCAGTTTCCACATCAATAAAACTTCCTTCGAGTATATCTTCTGCATTTTTAACAGCCTTTTCTCCAAAGTTTTTTGATTTTGCATAATCTCCTTTTTCATATCTCATTTCTGCCTGTGTCCAATTGGTTTGTAAAGCATCAACAGAATCTTGTTCTTTCCAGTAACTAATATTTTCTGAAGAAAGAATCAAAGTAGCAGCATCTTCCAAATTACTAATTTGATATGAAGGGGTAATACTTGATAGTTTTTCGCTTGGAGCAAAAAGTACTTTCCAAGCTTCATTTTTTGCTTTTCTTGTTTCTAAATTTCCAACAAATGCTTCGACATTTTTTCCTTCATTAAATACACTTTCAATTATAGTTTTCATTTGATCCATCTGTCCAAAGAAACTTTTCAATCCTTCAGTTTCAACAGGCATTCCAAGACTGTTAAAGAAAAATTCTTTTTGTGTGGATTCCATATCTCCTTGGAATGAAGCAATTTCGCTTTTAAGTTCGGTCACAGCTGCTTCAACAGAATAATAATTTGATTTGTAAATATCAATTGTTTCAAAATAATCATTAAAGTATTTTTCATAGTCACTAGTTTGATTAGTATCGGGTTGGGCAAAATATTTTTCTTCAAATAATCTTGCTTCATCAATAAGTTCTGCAATTACTTCGCTATCTTCTCCAAGTTCTTCAAAACTTGCTTGTATGTTATCTGCTTTTAATGCAAGGCTTTCTGCTCCAGTAATTGCTTCAAGTTCTGTTTGTACATTTACTGTTTTTAGTATCATATCTCCAAATACTCTTTGATAATCATAAAATGAAGAATTCATTGAATGTGAAAAAGGCCAGCTTGTTCCATAAGAACTATTTTTTAATTGATAAATTTTGCTTAAAACAATTTCTGTTTCAATTAATTTTCTCTTTTCAATTTCTCCGGTTGCAAGTTCTCCAGTATCATTATTAATTGGAATATAAACAGTAACTGTGCTATCTTGTATTCCAGCAACAACCCAGTAATCTTCTCGTTGATAACTAATTGTAACGGCTGGTTTGTACACTACAGCATTTTCACTATCTAGTAAGTAATTATTTTGTTTTGAAACAATATTTGTCACATCTGTTTGTGAAAGAGCAATAGTAAAACTTGCAATAAGAATTAATGTTAATAACAATAGGATTTTCTTCATGTAAAACACTCATAAAGAAAGCATTTAGTTATTATTAAAGCTTTTTATGGGATCCTTTTGGATTATTTTATAGTAATTTTAGTTTTGTCACCAAATTCTAAGTTTTCAATATTATGCATTGCTTTTAGTTCAGTTTCAGCTTTTGCAAGAGATTTTGGGGCAATAGCCATTTTCACAGAGTCTTTTAGAGAAAGTTCATTATCTTTTTTTGCTTTCCAAATACTTGAATTAAATTCAATCAAATCTTCGCTAACAATTTCACTTTCAATTTTTTCACTTTTAGGCCAACTTTTATTGGTTATTTCTTCACCAAATAATTCTTTGTATAAATAATAGTTCATTGCTGAATTAATTGGGAATAAAACTTCTAACATTTTTCTCAAAACATCTCTTAGTGTTTTAACAGCTCCATTCCTCTGTGCATCTGAGAATTTTACATCTTCACTATTATTGTATGCTCTTCTCTTTACCATTTCTAAATAGTTAGAAGCAAATTCATCTCGAATGAAATTCATTGCTTTTACAACTGGGTTGTGGAAATCATAAACTCCAAATTGTTTTTTTGCATACTCCGCAATTTCATTTGCTTCTTTTAAAATCCATTTATCAGCTTCCATTAATTCAATATTCTTTTCTTCTTTTTCACTTAATTCAAACATTGAAACAAATTTACTAACATTCCATAATTTTTCAAGTTGTTTCCCTGCAGTTTCTATTCTTTGAAATGAACATCTAAAATCAGTTCGGTCCAAATTTCCTTCAACAGCACACCATAATCTAAATGGCCCTGCTCCAAATTTTTCCATTACTTTGTGTGGATCAATTCCGTTTCCTTTTCTTTTTGCCATCTTATATCCTTTGTCATCAAGAATGTGATAGTTAATCCAAGCGTCTTTGAAAATTGTTTTTCCAGTAAGTAAAAAATCTTTTAACAAAGTATAATACAACCAAGTTCTAACAATTTCTTTTCCTTGT
>JABHJM010000059.1 GCA_018691995.1 Candidatus Iainarchaeum sp. | reverse complement strand
TTAGACTTTTCTTTTCAACAAACAGAAATGCTTCTTTATAATTTTCTTTTTTTTCTAAAAAGTGGAATAATTCTTTTTTTGCTTCTGGAATAATTTCACTTCTGCTAATTTCTTTCCAAGCCCCCCATTTTTCTTTAATTAATTGCTTTATTTTAGTACTATTTTCTGAATCAAATTTACTTTTCGCGGTAAGGAAATATTTTAATGCAGCTTCATACTCGCCTTTTTGTTGTAATTCATAAAATTTTTCTACCCGAGCATCAAAGCGCTGTTCTCCAAAATAATTTCCAACAAGTTCTCTTTTGAGTTTGAATAATTTATCATTCTCACTACTATTTAATTTAATCAAAACACTAAATGAATTTTCTTTATGTTTTCCAATCCAGATTTTTTCATTACTTTGTCCTTTGTAAGTTATTTTTAAATTTTCTTCATTAATTTCTTCAATATCTTGTTTTGTACAAAACCACTGGGTAGTAGTAGCATTCTTATCTTTAATTCCACAAAAGAGTGAATCTTTTGGAATTCTTTTTAGTATTTGTTTATGTGATAAACCCGCTTTTTCTAAAATATAGTAATTATAATATCCAAGTTTAATTAATTTTGGAGAAAAAAGTTCTTTTACAAAAAAAGTATTTTCATTTAAGTCATATTCCATCAAATCAACTAAACTTTTTTTCAATTTGGGGTAAAACTTCAAGCACTAATTTTTTTAATTTCTCTGCATTGTCTTTCATTATTTCCATTACCATTTCAAATGTAACAACTTCCTTACTCTCGTGCCAAGAATCATAATCAGTAACAAGATTAATTACTTGGTAAGGAATTTTTAGTTCCTTTGCAAGACAGGCTTCAGGAACAGTTGTCATATTAATTAAATCAGCGCCCCAATTTCTAAACAATTCACTCTCAGCACGTGTAGAAAATCTTGGCCCTTCAATTGTAACAACGGTTGTTTCTGTACTATATGTAAAACCTAGTTTTATTGTTGCACTAGTTAGAAGCATTCGTAGATCATTATTGAATGGGTCAGCCATTGATTCATGGATTACATTATTTGATTCACAGTAACTTTGATCTCTTTTTGTAGTTCTATCAATAAATTGTGTCGGAAAACTTAGTGTTTTTGGTTCAATATCTTCTCGAAGTGATCCGCATGCACTTGCAGCAATAATTGCCTTGCAACCAATTTCTTTTAGTGCGAAAATATTTGCTTTGTAGGGTACTTCGCTTGGAGAATATTCGTGTTTGTATCCATGTCTTGACATTAATGCAACGCTAATTCCATTAATTTCTCCTTTTTTTATTGGGGAGTGTGTTCCATAAGGAGTTTTGATTACAACCTCTTTTGCATTATGTAGCAGTTCTGGGTCTTCTAGTCCACTTCCACCTATTATTCCAATCATTTATTCACCTTCATATGTATTTAGTAATAGCATTTGTTTTAATGTTTTTGTTTTTTTAGTGTCGGCACGGTACTTGTAGAACATTTTTTAACTAAAAAACATTAAGCCTATTGTGGATGAACTAAAAGAAAAAAAGGTTAGAGAAACAAAAAAACTTGTTTGGGATATGCTTGATTGTGGTAAATCTTGTGAGCAAATTTCAAAGGAACTTAATCTTGATCTGGGAACAAGATTTGAAAAAGAAACTGTAAAATGGTATAGCTTTTGCAAAATGGCTAAAAAAAATCAAAGTAAAGCTTTTGAAAAACATGGTTCTGAATTATATAGTAGAGCTGGAAAAGCAGCACAGAAAAAACATCCTTGGATTGGACATGAACTTGGAAAAAAGTATGCTTCAATTATTGGTAAAAAGAGAATGGGAGATCTTAGAGATTCGGGAGAACTTAGTAACTATTTTTCAAATGCAGCTAAAAAACTTCATGAAAAATTTCCTGAGCATTCAAGGAACAATATGAAAAAAGCCCATAAAACAATGAAAGAAAATGGTGTATTTGGGTTACACCAAAGAAATGCAGCTTTGGCTTGTATGAAAAAACGTCCAAATCACCTTAAAAAAATGTCGAAAATAGCACATTCCAAATATAATTTAGTTGAGCTTTCAAGAATAAGTAGGCGAAAAAATAGTCCGTTTGAATTTATGGGTTGTTTTTTTGATTCAAATCAAGAAAGAGAAGTATGTAAAAAACTGATTGAAAATGATTTAATTAAAACCCCTATGCCTGGTAAAAACATACACTTTAAAATTAAAAATTATGAAATTGATTTTTTTATTGACAATAAAATATTTTTGGAATTTCACCCGCCTGTTTTTTGGGGATATAAAAAGGAAACTAAAGAAAGCTATTGTATAGAACGCAAAAAAGTAGTTAGTGAAAGTGATTATGCAAAATGTCCTTTGTTTATTATTAGCCACATTAAAGAGACACAAGAAGTTCTGGATAAAATAAAAAGTCTTCTTTGAATTTGTTAAAATTAGTCGTCTTCATATTGAACTAAACAAAAAAAATCGTGATCTTTAATTTTTTCTCTACCCTTAAGAGAAACTAATTCGACTATGCAGGCAGTACTAATAACAGTTCCGCCGGCCTTTTCTATCAAGTTAATTGCAGCCTTCATGGTTCCTGCAGTGGCCAAGAGGTCATCAATAAGTAAAATTTTATCGCCCTTAGCAATTGAATCTTCATGAATTTCAATTGTGTCAGTCCCATATTCAAGTTTATACTCTTCTTGAATTACTTTTGCAGGAAGTTTACCTTTTTTCCTAATTGGAATAAAACCAACCCCTAGTTCTTTTGCTACAGCGCCCCCAATAATAAAACCACGTGCCTCAATTCCAGCGACATAATCAATTCCTTCATTTGCATATCTTTCACGAAACATTTCAATAACATTACGAAGTCCATGTGCATCTTTTAGAAGTGTTGTAACATCACGAAACATTATGCCCGGTTTTGGAAAATCTGGGATAGCTC
>JABHJM010000038.1 GCA_018691995.1 Candidatus Iainarchaeum sp. | reverse complement strand
TAATAAAGAAATTGAACTTATACTAAAAAGTGAAGTAATTGTTGAAAAAGGAGAAAGAATTGCTATTAGTAAAAATATTAACAGTCAATGGAGATTAATTGCATATGGAGAAGTGATGTGATTGTCTGACAAAATCAAGATTTTGCTTGACACAAATTTTCTATTAAATATGGTGAGATATAAAATACATGGATTTGAAGAAATAAAAAATAAGATTCCTGCACAGTTTTTTGTATTAACTCGGGTTTTATGGGAAATGGAATATAAAGCTAAAACTGATAAGAAGATTAGAAATGAAGTTAGAATTGTTAAAGAAATACTCAAAAATAATGGGGTTATAGAGCTAAATAGCAAGATTGAGAACGTGGATACTGAATTAATGGAACTTAGCAAAGAATATGTGATTGCGACAAATGACAAAGAGTTACGCGAAAGAATAAAAAGCTTTGGGGGGAGAAGTATATATATTAGAAGTCTCTCTTTCATTGATTTAGAGGACATTTTTGAATAATTTTTATAAAATTGGAGTTGGTGAGCGAATGTATTATAAAACAAAAATAGTGGATAAAGTGCGTGTACCGCCTAAAAAACTAGGTGCAAAACTAAAAGATTCATTACTAGAAATTTGCCAAGAAGACTATGAAGGGCGAATTAAGGAAGCTTATGGTGTAATTGTAGCAATTACTGGAATTGGAAACATTGGAGAAGGACATGTTATCCCTGGAGACGGAGCTGCTTACTATGAAGCTGAACTTGAAATGTTAACTTACAAACCTCACATTCACGAAGTTGTGCGAGGAACTGTAACTGAAGCAACTGAATTTGGAGCATTTCTAAGAATTGGTCCAATTGAAGGACTTGTTCACGTGAGCCAAATCATGGATGATTACATTAATTATGATGCAAAATTACCAGGATTTATTGGAAAGAAAACTGAAAGAAAAATTACAACTGAAGATAATGTTTTAGCAAAAGTTGTTACAATCTCAATGAAAGGAGACACATCAAATTCAAAACTTGGATTAACAATGCGTCAACCATTCCTTGGAAAACCAGATTGGGCAAAAGCTGAAGATAAGAAAGCAAAAGCTGACGCTAAAAAAGCACCAGCTAAAAAGGAAGAAAAAAAAGAGTGATATGAATGAATAGAGAAAAAGCTTGTAGAACATGTAGATTTATTGTTGAAGAAGGAGACAAATGTCCAAATTGTGAAGGGGAAACTTTCACTACATTTTGGAGAGGATATGTAGTAATAACAGATCCCGATAACTCTGAAATCGCACAAAAAATGGAAATTACACGAAAAGGAAAATTCGCGTTAAGATTAAGTAGGTGAATGAGATGAAAATAAAAATAATACAAGATACAAAAAACGAAGTACTAAATAGAAGAGAAATTGTTGCAGAAATTGAGGAAGAAAAAATTCCATCAAGAAATGAAGTTCGAGCAAAATTAGCTGCAATGAGCGAAGTTGAAGAAAAAACTTTAATAATCGAAAAAATCGATTCTAGTTTTGGAAATCCAACAATCACAGTAAAAGCAAACGCTTACACTGATGAAGAATCAATGAACAAAATTGAAAAAGAATATTTTATTAAAAGAAATTTTCCAGTAGAAGAAAAGAAAGAAGGTGAAGAAGCACCAGCTGCAGAAGAAGCTACAACAGAAACACCTACTACAGAAGAAGTTAAACCTGAAGCTCCAGTTGAAGAGACTAAAGCTGAAGAAGTTGCTCCTACAAAAGAAAAGAAAGAAGAAGCACCAGCTACAGAAGAACCAAAAGCAGAAGAAGTAAAGGAAGAAGCTAAGCCTGAAGAGAAAAAAGAAGACGCTCCAAAGGAAGAAACAAAAGCTGAAGAACCTGCTAAAGAAGAAAAGAAAAAAGAAGGTGAACAATAATGGATTTAACAAAGAAAAAAGACAAATTGAAAAAATCTGCTTATTATGATACTAGTGGAGAACTTAAAAGAAACAGAAAATTTTGTCCAAAATGCGGACCTGGAACTTTTATGGCAGACCATAAGGATCGAGCACACTGTGGAAACTGTGGTTACACAGAAAAGAAATAATTAATTTTTTAAAGAACAAAGTGTTAGTGGTTGTATGATTCAAACACTAATCACACTTTTATTTGTTCTAATTCCAATAAATTGGATAACTGTTTTTAAAGAAAAAAATCTAAAAGAAGCATTAATTGAACTGTTACCAAAATCTCAAGGACTAAAAAAAGAAGCTCTTGGAAGTGTTGCTTTATTTGGAGCACTATTTTTAGGATTTATGATACTTTTAATGAGTTTTAGTATTATTGAAACTAG
>JABHJM010000047.1 GCA_018691995.1 Candidatus Iainarchaeum sp. | reverse complement strand
TTAAAATTTTTTAATTTTAAATTTTTAAATCTGCTAAGATTTAAATACTTCTTTCTCCTTAAAGATATTTTATGTATGAAATAAAAGATGTAAGTGCGAGAGTGATTTTTAATTCAAGAGGAGATCCAACAATTGAATGTGCACTTAAAACTTCTTTTGGAAAATTTACTGCATCAGTTCCATATGGTGCTTCAGTTGGTTCAAAAGAAGCAAAATATTTGTATGATGGTGAAAAAGAATTTGGTGGAAATGGTGTAAAAAAAGCTGTTGCAAATATTAATGAAATTTTAAGTGTTGTAGTAAAAGGAATGGATTGTCGTGAACAAAGTAAAATTGATGAAGCATTAATTGCTGAAGATGGAACGAAAAATAAAGAAAAACTAGGGGCAAATGCAATCCTCGCAGTTTCAATGGCAGCGTGCAGAGCAGGAGCAACCGCTTGTAAATCAGAACTTGAAAGTAAAGATGATTGTAACAGAAAAGATTTGTTTGAACATATATCAGAACTTTCTAACAAAAAACCTTTACTTCCAGTTCCCGCATTAAATATAATAAATGGTGGAAAACATGCTGGGAATGAATTGGCATTTCAAGAATATCAAATAATTCCACACGGTTTTGATACATTTAAAGAATCATTTTATGCAGGGGTTGAAATATTTCACGAACTTGGAAAAGAAGTTTTAGAAGATTATGGAAAAGGTGCAATTAATGTTGGTTACGAAGGTGGCTTTGCACCAGCAATGTCAAAAATTGAAGAACCGCTGGATGAAATTCTAAAAGCGATTGAAACCTTGGGGTATGCTGGGAAAGTTGGGATTGGAATTGATGTTGCTGCTAGTTCATTTTCAAAAAAAGATGATGTTGGAAAATTTATTTACGACGTAGAAGGACATAAATTAAATGCAGAAAAATTATCAGATGAATATGTTGCATTACTTGAAAATTATCCAATTATTTCAATAGAAGATCCATTTCATGAAGATGATTTTGAGGCTTGGGAACAAATTTATTCAAAGCTTGGTAAAAGAGTACAGATCCTTGCAGACGATTTAACAGTTTCAAATAAAAAATATGTGAAAGAAGCAATTGATAATAATCGTGCAAACGCTTTACTTTTAAAAATTAATCAAGTGGGGACCATTGCAGAGGCAATTGAATCTGCAAAAGTAGCGTATGACGCTAAATGGAAAGTACAGGTGTCACATCGAAGTGGAGAAACAAATGATTACTTTATTGCAGACTTTGCAGTAGGTCTTGGTTGTGGTCAAATAAAAAGCGGAGCACCAAATAGGGGAGAAAGGATTGCAAAATATAATCGTTTACTTAAAATTGAAGAAGAAAATGGTATTGCATTTGCTGGAAAAAGGGCATTTCCTCTATTAAAATAAATTAAAAAAACTAACGTGTTTTGACGTATTTTTGTTCGACAATAACCTTTATATATAAGATCCCCTAATACATACAAAAAAAGGAGGGTATATTATGGCATCACAAAAAGTTGGAAGTTACGCTTTTTTACTTGGTGTTATTATAGCGCTAATTGCTGGGATCATTCAGGTTGCAGTTGGATTGGATGCTGTAGTAGCTAGTTGGCTTGCTTTAATTCTAGTTATTTTAGGATTAATCGTAGGTTTCCTAAACATCAAAGATAAGCATGTAACTGATTTCCTAATAGCTACAATTGCTGTTGCAATGATTGGATTAATAGCATTAAATCCAGCAGTACAAGCAGCACCGGTTGATATGATCGCTGCACCAATAGTTGCATTGATTAACGCTATTGTTGGAAATATTGTAACTTTAGTTGCACCTGCTGCATTAATAGTTGGTGTAAAGCAAATTATTGCTTTAACTAAAGAACAAGTAGTATAAAACAATTTTTCATAACTTGGGTGCCTAGTGCACCCTCTTTTTATTTTTTCCACTCTTAATTTTATTATGCGAAGGCAAAATAGAAAAGAAGAATATCATTCATTAGTAGAATTCGAATTTAATGACTTTTTGGATCCAAAAGCTCTAATTTCTGAATTAATAGCTAAAATAGGGGATTTAGCTAAGAATAAAGAGTTTGATACATTTGCAATTGGTTTTTCTTGGCCAAAAATCTCTGAAGAAGAATTGCTTGAACTAAAAAAGTCTGTACAGTACAAGCTTATCGCTGAAATTGAATCAAAATACGACAAAAAAGTGGACTTTGAGGCTTATGGGGCCTATTTTTTAGTAGATTTTAATAAAAAAGAAGTATTATTACGTCTAAAATCGCTGTTTGTGAAAGGAAATTATTGTAAGTTTTCAAGGAAAATTGCACAAACCACACATTTTTGCAGAAGGTGTAGAGGGAAAGGATGTAATGGTTGTACAAATGGTCTTGAATCAGAAGAAAGTGTTGAACAACTCTTAGCGTTGGTTTTTCTTCCAGAACTTGCTGCTATGCAGCTAAAATTTCATGGAGCTGGAAGAGAAGATGTTGATGTTTTAATGCTTGGAAAAGGAAGGCCTTTTATTGTTGAAATTCTCCAACCAGAAATAAGATCGCTAGATTTAGAAAAATTATGTGAAAAAGTAAATAAAAAATTTGAAGGAAAAATTTCAATTAATAGTTTAGAAATTGTTCCAAAAAGTGAAGTGGCAATTGTAAAAAATAATGTTCATGAAAAAATATATTTAGCAATTGTTTCATGTGAAAGTATGATTGAAATAAAAAAACTTGTTTTAAATAAAAAAATTAATGTTAGTCAAAGAACGCCAGAGCGAGTTGAAAAAAGAAGAGCGGATCTTGTTCGTGAAAAGTGGGTTACTCTTCTAAAAACAAACCCTATTAATGAAAAAGAATTTGAATTAGAATTAAAAACAGCTCATGGAACATATGTAAAAGAATTTATTTCAGGAGATAATGAAAGAAGCACTCCTTCAATAAGTTCAATGCTTGAAGTAAAATGTGTTTGTAAACAACTTGATGTTTTAGAAATTTGTTAATTAGTAATCGCCCAATTTTTGTTGACTTTTCCCAATTCCTTTTATCTTACTTCTTTCTCCAACTTCAAAATCATAAGAGAAATATTCAAGTCCATAACTTTGTAATAATTCCATTGCATTTTTTCGAATATCTGGAGCGAGTAAAATTCCACGTGTTTGTTTTCCCTTAATTTTTTCTACTTGTTCAACATATCTTTTTAGTTGAGTAACAGCCCCATAATCAGCTTGTCTTCTTTTTAGTTCAATAACAACTAATTTGCCATCCCGATCCTCTGCAATAATATCACACACACCTTTTCGAAAGGATTGTTGTTGATTAATGGGTTTAAGTCCAGGTTCTAAAAATGATAAGTCATCCATTAAGGCATCATTTAATTCTTTTTCACTTCCACTAAGTCGTAAGTCATTGCTCATTGGCAAATCATAAGTATTAATATCATCAACAGAATAAAAAATAATTTCCAAAGTTTCCTTTGCTTTATTTTTTGATAAGAGTTTTAGTTCTTCTTTTTTATCAACAGTTTGGGTAGTACAGGATGTTTTTGAATTTGTCATATAATTAGTTGGTCGAACAAGTCGATTTTCATGAATTGAAACACTACTATCTGCTTTGAAAATAATAAGTCGTTTTCCTCTTGGTAATTTTGAAGAAGCTCTTCCTTGATATGAAACAAAACACTCTCCAATAACAATACACATATATTGGTTTTTAATAGAATTAAGAATTTCTTCACTTACTTTTTCTAGTTTCATTCAAAAGTTATTGTTGGGTAGATTTTAATTTACTTGCTTTTTCCTCATACTCTTGAAAAATCAAGCTTTTTGTTTCAAAAAAGTCTCGAACCTTCCTCTTATCTTCGTTAAATATCTCATGGAGTTGTTGTTGGTTGCGTTGGTGTTGTGTATCCTCTAGATTTCCTCTACTTTTGCCTTGCAGTTCAAGTCTTATTCGTTTGTCAATTAGTAGTGTGGCAATTTTATTGGCTAATTCATTTGTGTGCCTTTCTCTCATAAGTGAAAGTGTACTTCTAACAAGCATTGTTTCAACTTCAATTCTTGCATCTCTTGTTTGAACTTTTTTTAATTCTTTAAATCGAATAACATTTTCCATTGGAACACAATATGAAACTACTTGGTGTGATGCTCTACTCGAACGTTTATCTGCTGCGATCCATCCCCGAAATTGTTTTACTCCAGGAAGTTTTTTCCAAGACCCCATTTTTTTCATAATTCTCGCGCTCCTTTTTTAGTGATTAAATAATCTCTTTCAATTCGAATTCCAAATTTAGTGTAAGTTCCTGGTTCAATTGCAAGAACCATTCCCTCTTTTAATTTCCAATTGCTTTTTTCTCCAATTCCGCTTGGAAAATCATGTTCTTCAATCCCAAGTCCGTGTCCAAGTGCATGAGGTATGTTAAGGCCTTTACAAAGTGCAAATAATTTATTTGCCCTTACTCCGGATTTCATTTGATTTTCAATAATTTCCAATTTATCTTTGACAAAAGTTAATTCTCGCGCATAATTTTCTCTTCTTTTTGACTTTGTTTTTCCAAACCAAAAACTTTCGCTTATATCTGCACAATATCCTTTGTATTTTGCTCCAACATCAAATAAAATTTCTTCATCACTAAGTTTTTTATTTCCACTAACATGGTGCAAATTTTTAGTATTGTTTCCAAATGCTACAATGCAAAATGCTGTGTCAAATCCATCCTTTTCAAATTCTTTTCGAAAAAATTGTTCAATTTCTTTTTCACTAATTCCATATTTTAATTTCTTTTTTGCAAGAGTAATAACTTTTTTTGTTTCATGAACTGCTTTTGAGATCTTTTCAACTTCTTTCTTTGTTTTTATCTCTCTACTCTCGCCAAGTTCTTTTGAAACATCAATTAGTTTTTTCCCTTTCAATAATTTCTTTAAATTTTTTAATCCATTAACGCTAGTAAACTTTGCATCATAACCAACTTTTTTACCACAGTATTTTTTAATAATTTTTTCAAGTTCTTCACTCTTTTCATGGTTTTTTACAATTACTTTTTGTCCAAATTCTTTTTTTGCTTGATTAAAATTAAATGGGTGGGAAATCCAAACGTGTTTTTCATTCTTTCTTAAAATTAGTATTCCTTCATAATCAGGAATTGCGTCAATTCCAAGATATTTATTTACAATAGGATTATTCCAATAAAAATTATAATTAATGATAACAATTGTGCTTGTTTTTTTGAATAATGGATCCATAAAAGAAATGTATTTCTCTAATACTTAAAGCTTTAGTTTTTCATATTTTTCTTCATATGCTTTAATTGCCCTTGGGGCGCTGTCAAGAGTTCTTTTTATGTTATTGTATACGCTTGGTTGTTCTTCAAAAGACAATTCTTTTCGAACTTCAATTAGTACTTTAACATAATCTGCTAATTCTTCTTCTTTCATATATTCAAGTTCTTCAAATACGCTGAGTAAATGGTTTGTTGTGTATTCATTTAATTTTGCTAGTTCAATAGTAGTTTCTTTGAAAAATTCAAGGCCTTCTTTTGTAAGAAGGGATTTTCTTTTGTTCATTGCAAAGCCCATTAAAAGTGCTCTTTGATCATTTGACTGGGTAATATTAAATGTATTTGATGCTTTAATTCGTTTAACTTGGGCAAGAGTGTCCTTTGCGTCTCCTCTTGAAACAAGCGAGAGGAATTGTTCCCATTGAACAGGGTTGCCAATACTTTCTTTTTCAAATTCTTCTAAAATATCAAGTCGATTCTTTGCATTTGAATCATTGTATAATGCAAAAGCAACAAGTTTGTCAGTTTGATTGTCAGCTCCCCTGTATTGTTTTAAAATCAAGTCATTTACTTTATTTGTTTCAAGCTCAGAGAGTATTCCAAGACAAGAATTTTTTACACTTCTATTTTTTATTTCTTTAAAACTTTTTTCAACATATTCTCCTTCAAACTTTTTATCATTTGTTTTTTTGTAAATGTCAAGGAGTTCTTTTTCATATTTTGTAGCAATTCTTTTTCTTAAATCTTTTCCAATTGTGTAAAGTTCTTCATAATAGTGTCGTAAATATTTATCTTCTACTCCGCCAGGGATAGAAATTATTTCAGTTCCAAGTTTTTCCATTAAATCTTCGTTTGAAAGTAATTTGTAATAAATGTCAACGACTTTTTCATCAACTGCAAAATTCTTTTCTTTTAGTGCAACCATTCTTTCTTTTTCAATCACACTATATAGTGCTAAATATTTTGCAATTACATCATCATCGTTTTCAATTTGTAAAAGGAGTTCATTTTCTGTTGCACCATACTCAATTTTTCCATAAAATGATAATTCTCGATTAAATGAAAAGAAACCAATACTTTTTACATTATCAACAATAAAAGTTGCTTTTTGATCTTTAACAATTTCTATATTTTCAAAAACTTTGTTGCCTTCTTTATCAAATATAGCATAACTAAATGGAAATTCCCAATGCTTATCTTTTTCAAAACCAGTTTGTTCGATTTCAATAGTTGCTTTTTTGTTTTCCTCATCAAACTTTGTATTTATTTTTACAATGGGGTATCCAGTTTGGTTTAACCAGGCATCTGCCATTTTACTAATACTAATTCCAGTTTCTTTTTCCATTGTGTTTATCCAATCTTGCGTTTTTGCATTTGAATTAGAATATTTTTCGTGGTATTTTTGTAAAGCACTATAAAATTTATCTTCGCCAATAACAAGTTTGACCATTCTAATAAATTCTGGCCCTTTTGAATAAGTAATTCCTGTTATGAGTTCATCAGGCATGTTAAATCCTTCAGGCCTCATTTTGTGTCCAAGTGCCCCAGTATCTTCATCAAATGTTCCCCCTCTCATAACAATTCTTGAAACATTATCAAGTCTTGCATCTTCAATGCTTGAAGCGAATGAAATAAATTCTTCGCCAGTTGTGTATTCAGTAATAGCTTCATTAAGCCACAAATCAAATGGGCTGTAAGAACTTACTTCTGAACCGTTTAAATTATGATAAAATTCATGTGTTTTAACATTTAATAAATATGAAAAAACTCGATCACTCATTTCTTTGAAAGGAAGCATTCGATTAGCAGTAATTGTAGTATTTCCAACGTTTTCCATTCCTCCAAAATTAGAGTTTTGCATTGCAATCTCTCGGTACACATCTCCACTGTATTCATAACCAAAAACCACTCCTTTTGAAAGCTTAACAAGTTCACTTTGTGCTTCTTGAAATTCTTTTTCTTTTCCTTGTGCTTTTAATTTATCTCGCAAAAAACACAAATCAAAAATCTCTTTTCTTTTTGCAATATCTTTGTGTCTTTTTGCTCCAGTAAAAATATTTATCCACTGCACTCCAAATGCAAGTATTTCAAGTGATTTATTAGTGGCATCTGTGGTTGCATTTTCAAGTGTCAACATTTGTAAATTAAATTTTTTTCCATTTGCATATTCAAGTTCTCGATTTGTTTCTTTCCAAGTTCCAACTCCAAGAAAAAAAAGATATGGTGCCATTGGAACATCTTCATTAACATAAGTAATTGTTTTTTTCCCATTTTCTTCTCCTTCTTGAGCAATATTTCCATTGCTAATTAAATGAGTATATCTTTTATCAGCAATAATTTTTGTTTTATAAGTAGCTTTTCCATTCATGCTATCAAAAGATGGAGTTAGTTTTTGAAAACCCCACTGTTGACATTGAGTTATCATTTGAGGGGGAGCTCCACTTGGAGTCTTATCATAATACATTCCTTCCAAATCATTTTTTGTTGGTTTAATTGTGTTTTTTGTTTGAATAGTAACAGCTTTATCTTTTCCAACACTTTTTTTAAAATTAATAATTAATTTATTCTTTTTTTTGTCATGTTTCCAAGTAAGTTCATTTTCACTCATTACTTCACTAATTTCTATTTTTTTTGCATCAAGTTCAATTTGGCTAGTTTCTTCTTTTGTAATAAAAGAAATTTTTGTATTAACATCCGTGTGTTCATCATACACATCAAAAACTAAGCCATAGTGGATGTCTTTAACTTTAAGTTCAGGAAAATCCTCTGGATAATATTTGTACTTTCTTTCCATATAAGAAAAGAAGCTGGTTTAATTTTTAAATCTGTCTTAAGGAGAGGATTTTTTTGAAGATTTATCTTAAAGCAGTAATTGCATTTAATAATTTTTCATTGGTTCTAATTTTTGGATATGCTGTTTCCATTGCCTTTTGATAAACATCTGACCATCTTATTTTTGGATTAGCACGCTGTTTTTCTTTACATGTCATGTCAGCATAAAGTGAAGCAGCAACACACACATCCATTGCTTTAGCAGAATAGTTTTCTCCAACTTTTTGTTTTACCATTATTTCATCAATCCTTTCAAGAAAATTTTGCATTGGATCAATTTTTCTTTTAACAATTTTGGCTCTTATCTTTCTAAATAGTTTTTTGTGTTTGTCTCGAGCATTGTAGATCCCTACTGGGAGACGTAAGTAGTTGATTATCTCATCAAGTGCCACTATTGCGCGCGGGTGCTTTTTTATTGCCTTTAGGCCAATTAAATGGTCAACCCACTTATCAAACATTTGTTTTTTTATTCGATCCTTTTCTCTGTCTGGTTTTTCTTCAAAAAGTTTGATGCCAGATGGTTCTTGATCAGTTTTATAAGTAACATCTATTTCAGCATCAACTAAGTCGCGAGCTTTATTATTTATGAATAATGCTTGTTTGAAAGCGATTTCAGTTTGAGACATTCCTTTTGAAGTAATTTTAACTATGCTCAAGCCTCGTTGAGCTCGTCTTAAAAGCATTAGTGAGTTTAGGTGGTGTTTTGCTTGTTTATCTTCAATTGATTTAATGTAACCTTCCTTAGTTAAAAATTTTCTCCTTCTACGTTCCCTTGTAATTGGATCGTATTGGTGTTTTGTTTTGCTCGTTGGTACTTTCTTTTTTGCAGTTGGACGAGGCATTTTTTCACCTAAGCTTTCTTTTTCAACATTGGCAGTCCAGTTCTTTCATTTTCAACAATGTCGTATCCTTCTGGTAAATCAATTGCATTTTCTTTTTGTGTTCCACCAAAATAGAATAATTTTCCTCTTGCGTGCAAGTAGTATTTTTTACCTTTTGAATTTGTGTGTTCGTAAACCATTTATATCACCTAATAGAAAAACGCTTCCAAGCTTTAAAAACCCTTTCTAAAAAGGTAACTTTTAAAAGTGAATAAAAAGGTTTAAATTCCCTTAAAACATTCATTTAGTGTTAGTATGGATAGACTTGAAAAGGAACATGTTTTGGAAGCGGCATTATTTATGTCTCCAAAAGCAATGACTATTGATGAACTAAAAGCAGTTGCGTTTGTTGAATCAAGAATGGAAACAAAAACACTTCTAAAAGAATTAATCTCGCATTATAATAGTAAAAAAAGTGCTCTTGAAATTGTTGAACTTCCAATAGGTTATCAAATGAGAGTTAAAGGTAAATATGAAGAAGATGTTGCTCACTTAGCAACAGATTCTACATTTTCAAAAGGAGTAATGAAAACACTTGCATTAATTGCATACAAACAACCTATTGAACAAGCACTAGTTGTAAAATATCGAAACAACAAAGCGTATGATCATTTAAAAATTTTATTTGAAAATGGTTTTATTAAAAAAGAACCAAAAGGAAGAACTTACACATTAACAACTACAACAAAATTCATTGAATACTTTGGAAAAGATTTTGGTAAGAAGTGAACGAGATGTTTGTAAAAATTTGTCCAAATTGTAAAAGTACAAAAATAAATTCACATCTTGGTTTTACTGGCGAAGGATACAAATGCCTTGCTTGCGGGTATGATAATTTTTGTCCACTTGAAATAAAAAAAGAAGATTTAGAAAAATTAAAAGACTAAAAAAGCTTTTGTTGTGCTCGATCTCCAGCAGGAACATATTTTTTACAAGTACTCCAAAACACTCTTGACATAGGAGGTAATTTATTATTTTTATTAAAATATTCTTCTAAATATTTTTTTGTTTTTGGATCCGACGGGTATCCACTTCCAAAATCCCCATATTTGTTTCGTAACTTTTCAATTTCGCGATCACGAGTAACTTTTGCTAAAATACTTGCAGCTCCAACAACAACATAAGTTGAATCAGCTTTATTTTCAGCAATGATTTTTATTTTTTGTTTTCCTTTATCCAAATATTTTCTAATTCTTTTCTCATATTTTCCAGGCGTGGGATCTGGAGAATCAATATAAATTAAATCAACCTTAGTTTTTAGTTTGTTAATAACTTGGGCAACTTTCATTGCTTCAATTTCATTTAAATTTTCTCTTGCCATCAAATCATTAATCTCAATAGCATCAACAACCAAAGTTACTTCTTCAATAACTCGTTCTTTTACTTCATCAAATAAAATATCTCTTTTATTTGGGGGAATATCTTTTGAATCTTTTACACCAATTTTTTTAAGTTCACTTTCTTGTTTTTTATTAAAAACAGCAACGCTCATGGTCATCGGTCCAAAACAAGGGCCTCTTCCAGCTTCATCAATTCCACCCACAATCATCTTATCACAAATAAAAAAGTATATTTAACTTATTAAATTAAACGGAATTAGCTTTTAGGCTTGTAAATCCAAAAGAATTTCTTTAATCCTAGGGCTAGCTTTACTACATTCATTACAAGCATCAATTGCATCAAGACATATTGTTTTAGCAGCTCTAACTTTTTGAATTTGTTCAACAGGAGCGTCTTTTGATCGAAGGTCATCAAATGCTTCTACTAGTAAATCTTTTGCTTTTCTTGTGGATTTAAGCGCAATATCTTTATCTGCTATGCTTGGTTTAAAGTTTTGTTGTGAAAAACAACGGTTACAACTTCTTTTTGCTGTATCTAAACTTGAACTTAATTCAACATTCATACATATTTTATTTATGAAAAAGAATAAAAATCTACTTCACTAGGATTTAGTGAAAAAATAGTTAAAATTAAGATAAATTAAAATAAAAATTAGAAAAGAACAAGAAAATAATTGTGTTTGCTGCATTTAAGCAGCAACATCAATGTTTAATCTTTTCTTTAGTTCTCTATATCTATTTCTAATAGTAACTTCTGTTACACCAGCAACATTAGCAACTTCTTTTTGAGTTCTTCTCTCACCTTTTAGTAGTCCAGCAATGTATACTGCAGCTGCAGCAACACCAGTTGGTCCACGTCCTGAGATCAAACCTTTTTTGATTGCTTCTTCAAGGATTCTTCGTCCTTCTTCTTGAACTTCTCCAGAGAGATTTAGTTCAGAAGCAAATCTTGGAATATAGTGGATTGGATTTGTTAAAGGAACTTCTAAATTTAATTCTCTTACAAGGAATCTATAAGTTCTTCCAATTTCTTTTTTAGTTAATCCACTAGCTTCTGCCATTTCATTAAGCGTTCTTGGAACATGGTATGTTCTACAAACAGTGTACAAAACAGATGCAACAACTGCTTCGATTAATCTTCCTCTAATTAATCCTTTTTTTACTGTTTTTCTATAAAGTAATGCTGCTGCTTCAACCAGAGTTTCTGGAATATTTAAATATGAAGCAACTCTTCGCATTTCTGTTAATGCAATTGATAAATTTCTTTGCATTGAAGAAGATACTGAGGCTCTTTTATGCCATTTGATAAGACGGTACATTTGTGCACGTCCTTTGCTAGAAAGTTTATTTCCACGAAGATCAGTTCCTCGTCTATCAATCATTGTTACTAGGCCTTTGTTAAGTTTCACGTATTTCATTGGGCTTCCACTTCTTGATGAATCTTCATCTCCACCATCGAAATTTCTCCATTCTTTACCTGTGTCAAACATTTCGTCTTCTGAAACGATTAGTCCGCATTCCATACAAACAGCTTCTCCTTTGCTTGCATCTGCTCTAATTTTTTCACTACCACATTCAGGACATTTTCTACTCAATAAATCACCTTCTTTACGCGAGAAATAGCTCACCTATACATAAATTCCTTTGGGTTAGATTTATAAATGTTAGGGTTTGATTGGTTTTGAGTTAAAATAGGTTTAAATTGGTTAAACTAATGGTTTTAAGCTAAAATAGCATTTATTACACCGTCTTGTCCAGGTCTGTTAGTAACTTTAACAGTTGTCTCCTTTCCATCAAGCTTTACGTTAAGTAGAGCTCCTTTAGTGCTTGTATTAGATCTAGCAAATAATCTATTTGAGTTGTTTTCACTAACTCCAATAATCTCTGCTTTTACTGTTTTTCCGTTATTATAAATATTAGCAAATTTAATTGAAGTAGCTCGAACTTTTGCTGTTTTTCCTCGTCCCTCGTTTACTTCTCGTTTATCTTCATTTCCAGTGTGTGTTTTAGTATTAGCTGCGCTTCCACCCATCCAAGCTTTCTTTTTTGTACATCTACGCAGAGTCTTTCTTTTTCCGCCAGATTTCATTTTATCAGATTTAGTGTGCCATTCAACCATTTTTATCTCACCAGATTAAAATATTTTTGCAAGAGCAAGTTTTTAAAGGTTATTACTGGATCGAATTTAATTTTCCATTATTTTGTCTCTTTCATCAACAAATTTTGCATTCATCAATTTTTGTATCTTTCTTGCTTTAACTTTTCCAAGATTTTCAATTTTTGTAAGTTTTTTTTCATCTGCATTAACAATTTTTTTAATACTTCCAAATTCTTGTAATAAATTCCTTGCAAGATTTGGTCCAACAAGAGGTAAACCTTCTACTACAAAGCGTTGCTGTTCATTTATTGTGAGTCCTTTTCGTCCCACACGAAGAGCAATAGCTTTTTCTTTTCCAATTTGTTCTCTTTTTGCAATAACATATAAGTAATCGGCTGTTTCTTTGATATTTTTTGTATTTAAAATTGGAACGTTATAATCAAGAGCAATACTTGTCAAAGCTCCAGTAATAGAATTTTTATGAATATTTCTAAGGGTGTATAAATCTTGCATATTTCCTTCAATTATCATTAATGGTTTGTCATAATTTTCTCGCAAATCAACAAGTTGACTAAATAGTCGCCCATCAAGCATTGAGGAAAGAAAATCTTCGACACTTTTTCTTTCAACACAAACATCTTTGCTCAAAACATAATCTCCAATGGTTAATTGTTTCATAATAATTTTACAATCTTTTTCAAATAATTCTTTTGTTACATTACTAGCTTGTTCTCTTGAATCAACAAAAATTATTATCTCATCACTTTTCTCTTTAGTAAAACTTCCAAGGGTTTGTTGTTCTGGTAAAATATTTGTCCCTTTCATCTTTGCAAGTGTGCTTTTCATTTTTTCTTCTTTTCGTTTAGCAGTAAAGTAAAATGATTCATCTCTTGTTCCCTTAGTCATTAAAATAATTGTTTTTCCTTTACTAAACCTTCCAGTTCTTCCACGTCGTTGAATTGTTCTTATTTCGCTAGGCACTGGTTCAAAAAATACAACGAGTTCAACAGAAGGAATATCAAGTCCTTCTTCAGCAACACTACTGCTAACAAGAACATTATGTTTTCCTTCGCGTAATTCATCAAGTACTTCTTGTTGCTTTTTTTGAGACATTCCTTTTTCAGTGCCCTTAGTGGCTTGACCAATAAATCTACTGACTTTTATTTTTTTCTCAGTTTTTAAAAAGGCAACAACTTCTTTTATTGAATCACGATAATGGTTAAACACTAAAATTTTGCTTTTTGGTTTTTCTGTTAGTTGTTTTTTAATAATTTTTTTAAGTTCTTTATATTTTGGATGTTGAATATTATTTTCAAATAATTTTCTTGTTAACTCAATCGAATTTTTTATTCCAGCATCAGCCACAATTGCCTGAGAAGCTTTACTTTTCCCTTTAGCAGCGTCTTCAAGTATTTTATTCCAATAATTATTTAGTGCTCCAACTCCTTGGGTTTCAATTAATTCTTCAGCGTGTGCAATTTTTAGTAACGCAGCACATTTTGATGCACAAGAATAAAGTGCAGGGTGTGCATTTCCGCCAGAATTGAGTCTTGCATGAATGGTACGTTGCATTTCTAGTATTCTTATTCGATTATAGTATCTTTTATTTTCTGTTTTTGCAATGTGCATTTGTTTTAGAAAAATAAGTTGTTGTTTTTGAAATTTTTCCATCAATTCTTTTATTTTTTTAAAATTTTCGGGAAGTTCAACTTTAACCCAGGTCACTTCAATTTCATTAACATAAGGTTTAACGTCTTTATCCTCAGAATTCTTTATTTCAATATTTTTTATACTTAAATTTCTACAAACGTCTTGTATTTTTTCTTCTTCACTTCCAGGTGAAGCAGTTAGTGCAACAACTAAAGAATTTTTGTTTTGTTTTTGTAATTGTAAGTTAATGAAAACATAAGCATAATCTCCAACTGCACGATGTGCTTCATCAAAAATAACAAGTTCAAATTTTTTGAGATTAAGTCTTCCATTCAAAATATCATTTTCGATTGTTTGTGGAGTAGCATTAATTATGGTTGCATCTTGATAAATTTGTTTTCGTTCTTTTGGTTTTGTGGTTCCAGTAATTGAAACAATTTTATCTTCATCAATTTTTAAAAATTTCTTAAAGCTTTTTTCATGTTGCACAACAAGTGGTTTTGTTGGTGCTAAAAAAAGAATTTTGCTATTTTGGTTTTCTTTTAATTTGTGTGCAGCGAGGAGCACGGCAACAATTGTTTTTCCAAGTGCAGTTGGTGCAACAACTAAAGAGTTTCCTTTTTCAATTACTCTTGCAACAAGAACTTCTTGATACAACCTAGCTTCAACACTATTCATTTTGACAAGGTCGTGTTTTATGTGGCTCATGATTAAATCACTGTTATGTGCTTTTTAAATGTATATTGGGCTTGGTGCCGGTGTAAACAATTACTCAAGATCGAGCATTTTGTGTTTTTTGAAATAATTGAGTACTTCTTTATCACTTACTTCTTTTTGTTCATCAGCAATTCGTTTGAAAACAGGGAAGAATTTATTTACAGCCTCATCATCAGCTTTTATTCCAAGTTTTGCAAGTTTTTGTTTTATTGCATTTCTTCCAGAATGTTTTCCAAGTACAATGTCGCTTTCTTCAAGTCCAACATCTTTTGGGTTCATGATTTCATAAGTAGCTCTATGTTTAATTACTCCGTCTTGATGAATTCCAGATTCGTGAGCAAAGGCATTTTTCCCAACAATTGCTTTATTTCTTTGAACTCTCATTCCAGTGAGTTTTGAAACTAGTCTACTTGTCCTAATTATTTTTGTTGTATTTATGTTTGTTTCAAATTCTCCGTAATGGTCACGCCTTGTTTTTAAGCTCATCACAATTTCTTCAAGAGCAGCATTTCCAGCACGTTCTCCAAGTCCATTAATTGTACATTCAACTTGTCTTGCTCCATTTTTTATTGATTCAAGAGAATTAGCAACAGCTAAGCCAAGATCATTATGGCAGTGGACAGAAATTATTGCTTGGTCAATGTTTGGAACATTTTTTTTAATTCCTTTAATCATTTTCCCAAACTCTTCAGGCAAAGTGTATCCAACAGTGTCTGGGATATTAACTGTTGTTGCTCCAGCAGCAATTGTTTTTTCTAAAATGTTGTACAAAAAATCAATATCAGTTCTTGTTGCATCCATTGCGGAAAATTCCACATCAGGGGTATAGGTTTTTGCAAGTTTTACTGCATCCACACTTAACTGGATTGCTTTTTCTTTTGTAATATTAAATTGTTTTTCCATTTGTACATTACTAGTTCCAATAAAAGTGTGTATTCTTCCTTTTTTTGCATCCTTAATTGCTTCACCAGCTCGCTCAACATCTTTTGGTAAAGCTCTAGCAAGAGCGGCAATAGTTGAATTTTTTATAATTTTAGAAATCTCACTCACTGCATTAAAATCATCTTCGCTTGCAAGTGGAAAACCAGCTTCCATAATATCAACGCCAAGTATTTCAAGTTGTTTTGCAACCCTTATTTTTTCTTCAGTATTCATACTAGCTCCAGGGCTTTGTTCGCCATCTCGAAGCGTTGTGTCAAAAATTTTTATTTGTTCCATTTTCTTTCCTCCATAATATTTCATTAGAAAAGCTTTTTAATTTAGTATAAACAGCAGCGAAATAAAAAGAAAGTTTTTCTAAGAAAACTTTTTGCCTCACTGCTTCACAAAGCTAGTAAGAGCAGGAGTTCCTTTAATCTATCATAAATAGTTTTAGGTGTTTTGTTAATGTAAATAAATTCTTCTTTTTCTTCTTTTGTCATCATAACACCGTTAATACTTATAGTTCTCAAACTATTTAAATCTTGTTTTTTTATTAGTTTTTTTAGCAAAAAAAGGCAAAGCTTATATTCTTCTTTGTTTTAATGTTAATACTAGGGTTTATTTGATAAAAGGAGTTGATTTTATGGGTGAATTACCAATAGCAGCAGTGGATAGGATAATAAGAAAGTCTTCAGGACTACGTGTTAGTGAGAGTGCAGCAAAAGTTTTAGCTGAACATTTAGAAGAAGTTGGAATGAAAGTAGCACAAGAAGCTTCCCTTTATTCAAAACATGCTGGAAGAAAAACAGTAGTTGATGATGACATTAGACTTGTTTTAAAAAAATAGTTTCTTTAATGTCTTTTCATTTTTTTTCTGAAAAACTTTTTTTTAGTATTTGCAAATGATATTGAATTAAAATGATCATTTTTTATAAATAATAAAATTATTAATCCGGCGATAATACAAATTATGCCCATTCCCATAAATAAAATATCAAAATCTGCAATAAAAATAATATATGCTCCAATAATTGCTGCTGCTCCACCAGCATAACCATTAACTGTTTCCCAAATACTCCATTCAAAACTTTCTTTTCCCTTATCAAGTGACTTTGAAAATATTCCATCATATGCTGGAGTCCCTATTGCTGCAGAAATACCAAGTAAAAATTCTGCAATAAATAATTCCCATATTTGGGTGATTGTAGTTAAGTAAAGAAAAACAATTCCCATTAATAAATATTCTCCAGCCATAAAAAACTTTTTTTGATGGTGGTCAGCTAATTTTCCAAATGGAATTTCAAGTGTTGCGTAAACAAACATTGCTATTGCCCAAGCAATTCCAACATCAAGAATTGTTCCATTTAATTGTTCAACAAAAATAGCATATAAAGGAATCCATAATGCGGCAGCGAAAATAACTAATCCATCAGCAACCAATAGTAATTTTAGAATATTTTTCATATTATTTAGATTAAACTCTTGGAATTTATAATTCTTTCTTATCGCAATGTTTTTATTTAACAAAGGGTATAGAGTAATACAGTGTTAAGCAATGGGTGTAGAGATAAAAGAAAACTATATTGTTAGGGATTATACTCCCCATGATGAAAATGATTTGATTTGTGAATACTTTGTTGAACCAAAAAAAATATCTTTAGAAAAAGCGGCACAAAAAATTGCTTCAGAATCTGGGATTGGTTCGTGGGCAGATGTAAAAACATTAACACAAAAACAATTTGATGCTCTTTCTCCAAAAGTTTTTTATTTAAGTAAAAAAGAAAATATAATTCAAATAGCATATCCAAAAGAACTTTTTGAAGCTGGAAATATTTCACAAATTTTAAGTAATGTTGCAGGAAATGTTCTTGGAATGAGTGATTTTAAAAGTATTAAACTTCTTGATATAAATTTTCCAAGCGGTTTTATAAGAAAATATATTGGCCCACATTATGGGGTAAAAGGAATAAGGAAAATAATGCATATTTATGAACGTCCAATGTTAAGTACAGTAATAAAACCACGTCTTGGTTTAGATGAAAAAGAATATTCAAAAATTGCACACGACTCTTGGCTTGGTGGGTGTGATTTTGTTGTTGATGATGAAGCACTTACATCTTTAGTAAATAATGATTTTGACAAGCGAATGCATTATGTTTTTGGAGTAAAAAAAGAAGTTGAAAAAGTTACTGGTGAAAAAAAAGCTTACATTCCAAATGTTTCAGCGCCATATAGTGAAATGCTTAGAAGAGCAAAAATTGTTGTAAAAAATGGAGGAGATTTTGTAATGGTTAATGTTATGACTGTAGGGTTTAGTGCAATACAAGAATTAAGAAAACTTGATCTTAGAATTGTTTTGTACGGACACAAAACAATGTATGCTGCATTAACTCAAGGATCAAATGGAATTAGTATGCTTGTTATTGCAAAAATTGCAAGGTTGATTGGTTTTGATATGTTTAATATTGGTGGGGAAGTAGAAGGGAAACGAAAAGAAAGTGTTATTATTGGTGAAGAAATAGAAGAAAGTGTTGTTTCAAAAGATATTTTTCAACACCGTTTACAAGAAGATTGGCTTGATCAAAAACCAATTATGGCAGTTTGTTCTGGTGGAATTCACCCAGGAAAAGTGCGAAAATTAATCCATGCCTTAGGGCGAGATATTATCATTCAAGGTGGCGGGGCAGTTCATGCACACCCTGGTGGAACGATTGCTGGGGCTGAAGCAATGAAACAAGCAATTGATGCTGAAATGCTTGGGTTAATTCCAAAAATTTATGCAAAAAGTCACCCTGAACTTGCTATTGCTCTAAAAGAATGGAAAGATTAGTTATTGTATAAAACTTTTTTTATATTTTTTTTCTTCCTCAACCTGATCTTCAAGATAACGTAGGTATTCATCTTTGAAATTTTGGATATGGTGTAATTTTCCAGTTTCAATAAAAGTGTAAATGTTTTGTAAAAACATATTTGATCCAATTACAGAAGGCATTGAAACAAAATCAACTCCTTGTTTGTAAAATGCAAGTGTTTCAGCAAAATAATGTGAAGTAGCAAATATTTTTAATTTTGGAGAAATAACTCTTGCTTGTTTTATTACACTAATTGCTTCTTCCATATTAAGAACTGTGATAATTAAAAGTTGTGCATCTTTTAAGTCAACTCTACTCCATAAAGCTTCATGTTCACTAGTTCCATAAATATAAGGGAATCCATCTTTTACTCCTTGTCGCACAACTTCAGGATCATGATCAATTACAAGCACTTGTTTTCCTGAATGTATTAGTGATTTTGCAAGTCCACGTCCAACAGTTCCACCGCCAATAATGAGGATGTGATCTTGTAATGCTTTTTTACTTGGAATTTTTTGTAATTCTAAAATTTTTCTTTCAAAGAATTTTTTATGCATTGATTTTGGTAAGTGTTTTGCTTCTTTGTAAAAGAATTGTGCAACTTTACTTGAAGAAGTAGTTAGGTATGGTGTAATAATCATTGAAAGAGCAATTGCAGTTATTAAAAATGAAAACAAATCAGCCCCAATAACTTTTGATTCATAGAAACCTATTGTTGCCAAAACAAATCCAAACTCTGAAACTTGTCCAAGACTCATTCCAACTTTAACACCAATTTTACTTCCATACCCTGAAAATAATGTAAGTAGGAACATTATGAATGGTTTTATTACAAAAATTATTATAAATATTATTAACATCAATAAAGGATTTAGATTACCAAAATTGAATGTTAACTCTATTCCAAGTGTTACAAAGAAAATTGTTAGGAAGAAGTCTCGTAGTGCTCGAATTTTTGAAAATATTTCAAGATTGTATGGAAGGGTGCTAAGTGCAAGTCCTCCAATGAATGCTCCAATGCTAATTGGAATATCAAGTGAAAGACTAATTCCAATAAATACAAACGCGGTCGATATGCTTGCGAGAAGAAATAATTCTTGTTCTTCTGCTGCAACTTTGAAAAGGCTTGGGAATATGAGTCTGTTTGCAATTATTGCGATTAATATTAACAAAATACTTTTTCCAAGAATTGTCCCTAGTAATATTGGGTCGGCAGCTGATGAAAGGTTTGCAAGCATTGGCACAACTAAAATAATTAAAAAATCTTGAATAAGAAGGATTGAAATCATAATTCTTCCATCTAGTGTATTTGTCTCTCTTTTATCAGAGAGAAGTTTCATTACAATCATGGTTGATGAGAATGCAACAATAGCTCCAACAAAAAGGGCTTCTTCTAAAGAAAGTAGACCAGTTAAACCAGTTAGGGCAATTGTAATTCCCATAACTCCTAGAACTTGGAATAAGGTTCCAAGCATTATGGGTTTTCCAATCTTAAGTAGTTTTTTTACACTAGTTTCAATTCCTACAGAGAATAATAAAAATGCAACTCCAAGTTCTGAAAGAAGTCTCACTTCAGTACTAATAGTGTCAATAAAAATGTTGGCTTGAAAGCCAAGTATTGAAAAATTATGGCTCCCAAAGAAAAAGTCCATGAGGCTTGCTCCAGTTACTCCTATTACCATTCCGGCTACAATATATGCTAGAATATTTGGTTGTTTGAGTTTTTTCATTATTGCAAAAACAATTGTTGCGACAATTATTATTTCTGCAATATTAATAAATAAAGGTAATGCAATTTCAACCATATTATCACTTAAGTTACTCTAAAAGAAAGGTTTTTCGACTTTAAAAGTGTTTTCTTTGTAAGGATTATTTTATTTCCTTAACGCCAGTAGTTCCATCTGGATTGTCTTTAAGCTCAAGCCCCATTTCTTTTAATTTATCTCGTATTTCGTCAGCTTTTGTAAAATCTTTTGATTTACGCGCTCTATTTCGTTCTTCAATAAGTTCTTTTTGTTCTTCAGTAAGTATTATTTCTTTTTGTTCAAAATTTAGAATTCCAAGAGATTCATTTATTTTTTTCAAAAACGCGAGGGCTTCTGTTGCGCCATTTGGACCTATTTCTTTTTCATCAATTAGTTTGTTTATTTCTTTTGAAAAATCAAATATTGCTGCCATTGCATTTGGAACATTTAAATTATCGTCCATTGCTTTTGTAAAATCAGCAAGAGCCTTTTCACTTAGTGTATTAATTGAATCATTTTCTTTTTCTTCTTTTATTTTGTATAATCGTTCAATTAAATTCTGCAATCCTTGAAGTGTTTTCTCTGAGTCCTTTACTCCGTTGATTGTAAAATTTAGTGGTTGTCTGTACAATGCGTTGATAAGGGTGTATCTTATTGCCAAAGGTTCCAATCCTTTTTCAAGTAGATCTTTTAGTGTATAAAAATTTCCCAAGGATTTTGACATTTTTTTCCCATCGACCATTAAGTGTTCACAGTGCATCCAATATTTTACAAATGGTTTTCCTGTAGAGCCTTCACTTTGGGCAATTTCATTTTCGTGATGTGGGAATTTATTATCAATTCCCCCAGTGTGTAAATCAAAACTTTCTCCAAGATATTTTGTACTCATTGCACTACATTCAATGTGCCAACCTGGTCTTCCTTTTCCAAGTTTTGTTTCCCAAAAAATTGTTCCATCATTTTCATCCCAAGCTTTCCAAAGAGCAAAATCTCCAACTCCTTCTTTTTCGTATTCGTCTTGTTTAATTCTTGCACCTGCTTTTAATTTTGAAATATCAATGTTTGCTAACTTTCCATATGCAGGAAATTTTTTTATTGAATAATAAATACAACCGTCATCTCCCTTGTAAGCAATTCCTTTGTCAAGAAGTGTTTGTATCATTTTAACCATTTCTCCAATGTGTTCTGTAGCAGCAGGATAAACATCTGCTTTTTGTACATTTAATATTTTTAAATCATCAAAAAAAGCTTTTTTGTATTCTTGAGTAAACTCATCAAGTGTAATTCCTTTCTCAATACTTCCATTAATTGTTTTATCATCAATATCAGTTAAGTTCATCACTTGTTTTACTGTATAGCCACTAAATCTCAAATATCTAATTAGTAAATCTTCCCACACATAAGCTCGAAAGTTTCCAATGTGTGCGTAGTTGTAAACTGTTGGTCCGCAAGTATATGCTCCAACGTCTTTACCTTTTAGTGGAACAAATTCTTCCATTTTGTTTCCAAATGAATTAAATATTTTTAATGGCATAAGAAGATTATTAGTGTATTTCTTTAAGAAGCTTTTCAATTAGCAGTCTCACATCTACATATTACTTAAAATTAGTGGTATCTAACCAAATTGAGGTTAATCAGAATCGTAATCTTCACCATCGTCTAGTAGAAGATCTTCTTCCTCGTCGTCCATTTCAAACTTTTTGCTCTCAATTAAAGTAATTTTTGCCAAATCACCTTCATCCGCTATCAAAGTATACTCTAGATTACATTCTGGACAGTTGATATAATCTCCTTCGTCCAGCTCATCTAAATCCACTTCAAATCGAGCTTTACAGTCTTTACATGTCTTTCTCATGTAAAAAGTCCTGTCACGATTATTTATAAATATTTGTTTTATTCATACCTTGCACTTATTACAGCAAGATGGAGTGTAGGTGTGCTTTAATTACATATTATTCAATGTATCCACCTTTTTGGAGCTTCCAAAGCTCTTTATAGGGGCCAATTTGTCTAATTAATTCCTTATGCTTGCCCATTTGGACGATTTTTCCCTGGTCCATAACAACAATTTTATCGGAATGCATAATTGTGCTGAGTCTGTGGGCAATAATGATTGAAGTTCTCTTTTGCATTAATTTTACTAAAGCTTTTTGTATTTCAACTTCGGTTTTTGAATCAAGTGCACTAGTTGCTTCATCAAGCACAAGTATTTTCTTATTTGCAAGAATTGCTCTTGCAATGCTAAGTCGTTGTTTTTCTCCACCAGAAAGTTTAATTCCTCGCTCTCCAACCATCGTTTGTTCTTTATCTGGAAGAGATTTAACAAATTTGTAAAATTGTGCTTGTTTTAATGCAGTTACTACTTCTTTTTTTGTTGCAGAAGGTTTTGAAAACTTAATATTGTTTTCAATCGTATCATTGAAAAGAATTCCTTCTTGTGGGACAATACTCATCTCACTTCGAAGTGACTCTTGTTTAACATTTGTAATATTTTTTCCATCAATCAAAATACTACCTTTGTTTAAATCATACAAACGGTAAAGCAATTTTACAATAGTAGTTTTTCCACTTCCTGAATGTCCAACCAGTGCAATTCTTTCTCCGGCTTTAACATCAAGATCTAATTTTTTGATTATCTTTCTTTGATTGTAACTAAATGAAATATTTTTGAACGAAATACTTCCTTTTTTAATTTTTAATTTGGTTGCATTACTTTTATCTTTTATTTCATTTTCAATATCAGCATATCCAGTTAAACTATCAAAGTCTGCCATTGAGTTATAGAAATTTCTTAAGTGCCAAGTGAATCTTCCAAGTGGACCAACTAGTCCAACGTAAATTGTATAAAAGAATACAATTGTTCCAATGCTTAACTCTCCATTTGCAAGTCTTAGAATTGGTGAAATCATTAAAAGTACAAGTCCTCCAGAAAGTATAATCCCATGTCCAGAAACAAGCCATCTTGAATATTTCCAAGCTCCCCATTGACTCTCTTTTGTATTACTACTTTTTTGAAAAAATGCAGCTTTCATGTAATTATGTTTTCCAAAATATTTTATTGTTTCAATATTCATTATTGAATCACTTAAATGTGCCTTTTCAATATCCTCGGCACGATTAAAATCAACAATTGCACGTTGTTGTTTTCCAAGTATGATTGTACTGTATACAATAAACGCTAGTACCATTCCAAGAATTATCATTGCTGAAATAAAATCAAAATAAATTATTGCAATGAATACAATCACAAATTCAATACTAAGTGGTAATGTTTCAAAAACAAAAAAGTCACTCACACCTTCAATTGCACGAGCACCCCTTGTTAATCTTGCAATTAAACTTCCTGTTCTATGTGTTGTATGAAAACGATGGGATAATTCAATAATGTGGTTAAAGAATTTTTCTTTAAGATCAAGAATTAGTTGAATTTCAAGTTTATTTATTAGGTGGAAACGTAACCAGTCACTTATGATGTGTATTGTGGCTGTTATGACAAAAGCAATTGCAATGTAAATAACCATTACAAAAAATGTTTCTTGTGTGATACTTCCAGCTGTGAGTAGTGTCCCTTGATCAATTAGTTCTTTGAATAAATATCTTTCAAAAACTTTTGCAAAGGCTACTAAAAAAACAAAAAATGCTGTTCCAATAAAAAATGCTTTGTATGGTTTGGCTAATGCTATATAAATTCCAAGATTTTTTCGAAAATCTACTTTATTTTTCTCTTTGTTCATATGCTCACCAATAAAGAATAATTAGTAACAGTTAACTAAAAAACAGGCAGTGTTGATACTGCAAATTGCATTATGAGTGTTATGAGTAATACATATACAACAATTATTAAAATCCAAGGAATTATTGCTCTTTTAGTTTCAATATCAAGTGCAACTTTTATCATAATGTATGAATTGATGATTAAAAATATTCCAGCAAGGAATAATAAAATTACTCCAATTATCGCAAGTCCAATAGCAGATAATGGAAGTCCGATTACTAGTACTATTGCGCTAATAAGCATTAACATCCATAATTTTCCAGTCATTGAAGCAGCTTCTTTAAATGAAAGTTCATGTATTTTTCCTTTCTTTGGAGAAAACATGAATTCAAATATGTAAAGTACAATGCTAAGCACTAGCCATTGTAAAATATTTGTTAATGTTAAAATTCCAGCAACTTCAATTGTTCCCCCAAGCATAAATGCAAGTAATGAAATAACAAGACTTGTTGCAATAACAAAAAGTATTGCACGCCCAACACTAGGATTTTCTATTTCATATTGAAATGCTTTTGTTGGATGTAAGAAAATATTAAAGCTCATAATAAAATCTATGCAAAAGTACTATTTAAATCTTCGTGAGATTTAAAAATTTAGAATTATTGGTGATAAGTAGTTATTTATATTTGAAATGATTATATTTTGCATGGCTTTAATTGGTTTTGAATTAATATTTGGTTTTATTGGAATGTGTCTAATTCTTTTTGCATTCTTAATGGATCAAATGCATAAGTGGAATTCTGATTCAAGAATGTATGATGCGTTTAATTTTGTTGGTTCTGTATTGATGAGTTATTATGCTTTTTTTATTCCAAGTTATCCATTTCTTGGATTGAACTTAATTTGGGCACTTGTTTCTCTTAAAGATTTAATTAGAGGAAAATTTCCTAAAAATAACAAAATTAAAAAGAAAAAATGATTTTAGATGTGTAATTCCATCATATAGTTGTCAACATATTTTCCTTTTATTAAAGAAGCTTTTTTCAACAGCCCGTATTTTTTAAATTTCAGTTTTTTGTATAACTTAATAGCTGGTTTGTTTTTGTTATCGACTGCTAAAGTAATTATTTTTATTTCTTTTGGAAGTTTTTTAATTGAATATTTCATCAATTCATTAGCAATTCCTTTTCTTCGATGATTTTTTGAAACAACTAATGAAGTAACATCGACTATGTGTTTATGGATCCCTTTTCCCTTTCCGTATTTTACATGGGCAATAATCTCGCCGTTTATTGTTGCAACAAACCGAATATCTTTCCCTTCAATAGACTCTTTTACTTTTTTTATAACAGATGAACGTTTCCATTGGGGGAATAATTTGCTTAATTGATCAATTATGCTAAGTCTAGTTTGAGTGAGTTGTTCGTAATTAATTTTAGTAT